>NZ_AJLG01000122.1 GCF_000258495.1 Pedobacter agri PB92 | reverse complement strand
TATTTCTTCATGAATTTAGTTTGGATGCTGCAAGTTAGATAATGCAGGTGCTAAATCTATAAGGAAATGGAAATGTTACAACACTTCTCCCTATGAAAGGTTGAGGTGTTATAGTAAAAAGCTGTTCAATCCCTCTCTTTGGGGAGAGAAAAACAAAGGACAAAATTAGATTCATCAAAAATTGGGGCGGAGGTTTTTATCCAATAGTTTATTTTTAAAGAAAAATGCCAAGGAAACACAAATTTACACGGAATTGGGCGAATAAATTTCCATGTGTTCCGGGTGCAAAAAACTATGATGGCTTACCTTATTACTCTTCCGGTTCTATCCACATTCACCATATCAAATGGTTTCAGATATTCATTAATAATTACTGAAAATTCTCTCCGTGTTAAAACTTTTTTCAAGTCGTATTTTGAGGAAAATTTATAGTTTTTGTTCCATTTCTTTTCTATTTCGGCTTTGGTGGCATCAACAGCTTTATTTCCCACGTAACAAACCATCGAAATGGTATTTTCCAGATTTATGGGAATATTTTGATGGTCATCAAACCAGATTTGCGCTTTGTAATAATAATCTTTTATGGGCTGCTTAATCTCATCATAAGAAACCTCTTTTTCCGGATTGAAATAAACTTTTCCATTTTTGATGTCAGCTTTCAAAATTCCTGTAATACCGATTTTTTGTATGGCCATCCAATTTGAATCGGCTATTTTTACATCTTCAAAAGGCATTAAAGAAAGTTTGTAGCTCAGTAATTCACCTTGTATTCTTTTTAAATTTGATAAGCTGGTTTTGGTTTGGAAAAATGCCGCATAAGCTGCGGTTGCACCAGCGGCTTGACCAATTTCTAAATTATCGTGTTTTATGTAAAGGATATTTTCCTGATTTGGAATGAGCAAATTGTAAAGCGATAGGAAATCTGTTGTTTCATTTATCCCGCCAATTGTAGTTCGATATAAGTTTTCCGAATAATTTAATTTAGCTGCTCCCGCTACATTTAAACTAGTGACCTTTAATGCAGGAAGAATTTTCTGAATATCATCGGCAACAATTAAAACCTTTGCCTTTATGCTCTTTTCTTTGGTGAGTTTTGCTTCCCAACCACTTCCCGAACGTTTTAACTCGAAGTAAGTTATGTTGGTCACATCCAAAAGCTTAGAGCTATCTGACCAGTGTTTAATTACAGCATTTAAAATTTGATTAGTTATTTCGGGTAATTCAATACTATCTGCAATTTTTAAAGATTTTCTCGCTTTTTTTTCGAATGCTTTGGTTATACCGGTTTGAGGTAATTTTTTGAATTCGCTAAGTTTAAATCCATCACTTTGTGTTAAAATAATAGTGTTAACACCTGATTCTGATGCTTGAATACCCGCTGCAAAGGCTGCATTTGAATTTCCTAAAACCAATACATCTGTTTTGATGGTTTGTGCCTGGCTAAACAAAGGAATTAAGTAGATGAAAAGGAAAAATAACTTCTTCATTGCTGGTGTTTAAAATTATTTGCAATATGCTTTAAATGAATGAGCTTTTGATGAAATGAATTGATTTTAACTAAATTTAATTAGGAAATAATGATGTCAGTTTGTGTTTATCAAAGACCTCTCATTATCTTTCGGCAAGCTCACGATGTCAGATAATTCAATGGAACAAAAAATAAAGTCAGTTTTTGATTTACAACAAAAATACAAATTTGAGTTACGTAAAACGGATGCAAAAACCCGAATCACGAAGCTAAAGGTACTTAAGCAGGCTTTGCAAAATGCTGAAGAGGAATTTTATGTTGCTTTGGAGAAAGATTTACGCAAAAGTAGATTTGAAACTGCTGTAACGGAATTATTTTTTACTTATGCTGAAATAGACCATGCGATTAAGAACTTGAGCAGTTGGATGAAACCAAAATCGGTTAGTAAAACCATGAGCAATCTTTTTGCAGCCAATAAGATTTACTATGAGCCGAAAGGAGTTTGTTTAATTATTGCGCCATGGAATTATCCGCTACAATTGATGATGAGTCCATTGATTTCTGCAATTGCGGCAGGAAATTGTGCCATCTTAAAACCATCTGAATTAAGCGCCTACACCGCTAAAATTATTAATAAAATCATTGAAAAAGCTTTTGATAAACAAGAAATAGCTTGTTTCGAGGGCGATGCTGAAGTTTCGACTGAATTATTAAAACTCCCGTTCGACCATATATTTTTTACCGGAAGCACAACGATTGGAAAAGTGGTAATGGCGGCGGCAGCAAAAAATCTAACATCGGTAACTTTAGAATTGGGCGGAAAATCTCCGGTAATAATTGATCATTCTTGTGATTTGAAAGAAGCCGCAGAAAAAATAGCCTGGGGAAAGTTGGTTAATGCCGGGCAAACCTGTATCGCTCCAGATTATGTTTTAATTAACGAAAAACAGGAATCGGAATTTGTAAATTATTATAAAGTTGCCGCACAGAAAATGTTCTTCGCAGATGGCGCAATTAACGCAGCTGTTTATGGAAAAATCATCAACCAGAAACAATTTGATAGATTAAATGGCTTGATAAATGCCGCAATAAATGAGGGTGCAAAATTAGCGTTCGGGGGAGAGGCAAATGCCGAGTCTTTAACGATTAATCCAACTGTTTTAACTTCGGTAGGTGCAGAAAACAGTATTATGCAATCAGAGATATTTGGGCCGATTTTACCCATTTTGAAATACAAAAATTTGCAGCAAGCTATCGATTTTGTGAACGGAAAAGATAAACCTTTAGCGCTCTATATTTTTTCAGATGATTCTAAAAATCAAGAAAAAATCATTAATGAAACCAGTTCTGGAGGTACCTGCGTAAATGATGTGTTGGTTCATATCAGCAATCCAAATTTACCTTTTGGAGGTGTAAACAGTAGCGGAATAGGAAGTTGCCATGGCATTTTTGGTTTTAAAAATTTCTCTCATGAAAGAGCCGTTATGTTTCAATCCAAATATGGAATGACCAAAATGATTTATCCGCCTTACATTATGAGCTTATTAAAATGGTTGAAAAAGCTTCTATGAGATGCCACGGAAATACGGATTGATACGGAATAAAATTGATTATTTCCGAGGTTTCTGTGCTTCCATGGCAAAAAATCTGCTCGTGCAGATTGATTACATCAGTATTAGCATGGCGGCGCTCATCGCAATCATAATCGCATCTTCTACAATGGTAACGGTACTCATTGGCAGATTAAAAACTGCACCCAGGCAAGCGCATTGAATCTTTTTCTTGTTCAAAACGCTTTCTAAAACGCCGATAATACTCACCAACATTACAACCAGGGTAACCCAATTTACCACAACCGGCGATAAATTCAGTGCAAAACTTAAGCCTAAACAAAGTTCGATAAAAGCATAGATGTAACCCCAGGCATTGAATTTTTTCGCAACGATATCGTACATCGCGTAGCTTTCTGCAAAAGCCTTCAGGTTCAACATTTTGAAAAAAGAGAAAGTTAAGAAAAATCCGGCCATGAAAATACGCATAAAAGTCATGAGGTTGATGTTGCCATCTTGCCAGGAAACCAATAATGAAATCGTGGTAACGTAACCAAAAATCAATAGGATTGGTTTATAAGTTTCAGCCCATGATTTTGTTTCCTCCGCCAATTCGCTGTGGTTATTAGCGGTAATCTGATATTTACTTTCTGCTCCGCCCAAAGCCTGCTGCAAAGCAGCTATGCCGATATGTTTATCCATGCTAATCGTAGCAGAATTTGTATCTTTCGAAACCTCAACAGCGGTTACTTCAGGCAAAATCAAAAGATTGTTTTTTACTTTATTTTCGCAACCACCACATGTCATTCCGGTAAGTTGATAGGTATGTGTCATAACTTAAATTTTAAACAAATTTACCCATCTGGGGGATGAGATGCGTTACAGAATAATCATAAAATGTTATAGAATTTTTAATTAGAGGTTTTCAGTCGGTCGTCATTGCGAGGCACGAAGCAATCTTCAGCTACAAGTATATCTTTACGGAGATTGCTTCTCCCGAAGAAGAATCGGGATTGCAATGACGGGGATTAGAGCATTAACGGCATGACAGAATATTTGCGCTCAGCATCTCTTTGCTGTTAAAACTATCCAACCAAAACCGAGGTCATTGTTAATGAACCACCAACTGCTTTGTCATTAAAAAACGAAAATTGTTCACTTTCATTCTTCAAACCCAACGTATAAATCAATGGTAAATAATGCTCTGGAGTTGGGATGGCCAGCATCGCATCACTTCCCAAATTGCGGTAATTAATTAATGGTTTATGGTCGCCATTAGCAATAAGGCTTTTGAATTTGTAGTTCATTTCATTCGCCCAATCATAACCACCCCCGTTAATCATTTCCCAGCTAATCATTCGAAGATTGTGCACCATATTTCCACTTCCAATAACTAAAACGCCTTTTTTCCGGAGCGCATAAATTTCTCTGGCAATTTCATAATGGTTTTCTGGCGATTTTGTATAATCGATACTCAATTGGAGAACAGGAATGTTGGCTTCTGGATACATGTGTTTTACCACCGTCCATGTTCCGTGGTCTAAGCCCCAATCGTGGTCTAAGCCGATATGCGTAGAGTGTACCAGGCCTGGTATTTCAGCCGCCAACTCTGCATCGCCGGGAGCGGGATACTGAACATCAAACAACGCTTGTGGAAATCCTCCAAAATCGTGAATGGTTGATGGAAAATCCATTGCGGTAACAAAAGTTCCATGTGTGTACCAATGCGCAGAAACCACCAGTACAGCTTTCGGTAACGGAATTGTTTTTGCCAAGTCGGCCCAACTTTGGCTAAACTCATTATTTTCAATCCCATTCATCGGAGAACCGTGGCCAATAAACAGCGTAGGCATTAAATCCGTTTGTGGTAAACGTTGGGTAAAACTTCTGAATTGTGATAAGCTTGACATGCTGTTGAATTTTAATGTAAAGGTACAGCATCGCTATTTTTAGGGGCTTGATTTATGTTAAGAAAACGATAAGAACTCCATGGTTCATTTTACATCTTCCATGAATCATCAAATCTCATCCAAGGTTTTCCTTTTGTCAAATGTTTGCTTTTTATAAGCTGACGGTGTTAAGTCTGTCACTTTTTTAAACTGAGCAGAAAGATGCGCAACACTGCTGTAATTAAGTTGATAAGCAATTTCGCTTAGCGTGAGTTCGCCATAGGTGAGCATTTCTTTTGCCTTTTCGATTTTCTGAGCGATAAAATACTTTTCTATGGTTTGATTCTCTGCTTCAGAAAAAATTGCGCTTAGCTGGTTATAGTCCTGATTAATTTGATGACTTAAGTAAGTAGAAAGATTAATTTTTAAAGGCTCTTTTGAGTAATGAACCAGGTTGATGATTGTCGTTTTTATTTGCTCGGCAATTTGAGTTCTTCTATCCTCCAATAATTCGAAGCCAAAATGATTTAACTTTTCAGCGATTTTTAATTTATCATCAACAGAAATGTTTTCCGATATTAAAACTTCGCCAAGTTCAACCGAAATAGGGTTAAAGCCAAGCTTTTCCAGCTCAGCTTTAACCACCATTTTACAACGGTTGCATACCATATTTTTGATATGCAGATTCATTATTTCGATTTTATGGTTTCGGTAACATCACCACAATCAAACATCATGCTTCCATAATAGGGGTTTTCGATGTTTTCTTTTTCGTTTAACCAACTCGCTTTAGCCATTGGGCAATGCTGAACGTAAATTGTTGCATTATTGAATTTAATGTTTCTTACCGTTTTTATCATGGCATAAGATATTCCCTCGAAAGATTTTCTTTGTGTTTTGATGTCTTTTCCGGCAGCTAATTCTGTTGCTTTTGCTTTAATTAGTTTGGCCTGCTCCATCCAAGTTGTATGTTGTGTAGCTGGCAAATCTTTGTGTGGAATGGCATCAACTTTAGCCGATAAAACTTTTACTTTTTCTTTCGCTACATCTTTTTTATCAGCTGCCAAAGCATTTTTAACGTCGTAATAGGCAGTTAATAACTGATTAAAAGCTACGTCTGTTTTACTTTGTGCGAAAGTTAATTTTGTAGTTGCGATGGCAATTATAACCATCATTATCATGATTTTTTTCATCGTTATTTTATTTTAAAACATTAAAAAAGTTAAATTCTGCCCTTAGCAGATACATGTTTTTAAGGTATCGGTTTGCCATATTTCCGGTGGCCTGGAAACGATAACCTAAATCTATCCGGGTGCTGCTGTTTAAAATTACCTGAACGGCTGGAGCCAAATCTAGATAGGATTCGCCTGAAGCTGGGTCGGTTTTTCCTAGTATTTCGAAATAGACATTGAAATTCGGCTCTTTATAGTTCTTGTAAACAAAAGGAAGCACGAGGTAGCCTGATGATAAACTATAGGAGAACATATTGTTAGGTCTTGGCATTCCAGTAATTTGCCTATCACTTTTATTAAATGAATGTGCATAACCCAAAGTTGCCGAAAGGGCGAGTTTATGTAAAAGTTGGGTGAAAATTAACCCAGCCTGTGCTCCACTATTATCTCCCTCCAGATTAATATCTCTGGTAAAAGTTGGGCGGTTACTTGTGCTAATTCTACCAAAAGCTGCGGCCCTGAAATGACTTTGAGCTTCATCAATAGATAAAAAACGATATTTAGCATATAAACTTCCGCCCTCTAGCCGATATTTCCCATCCATATCTGATAAGAACGCTTGCGCATGTGCCATCAGGTTTTTATTAAAGCCAAACATTACCTCAGGAATTGTTCTGCTTACAAAACCAGGATTGTTAAACATCCCCTCGTTGGTTAAACGGACTCCAATTGATTTGGTGGGCATGTTACTTGCCGGTTCGGTAAAAACGTATAGCTCTTGTGCGAATAAGTTTATGTTGGCGCCAATGAAAATCAGCGCCATAATAAGAATCTTCTTCATTTTTAGGAAAGAACTAAGTGATAAACACGAGTTTTCTTTCCATTTACAACTGCTGTTCCATTTGCATAAGCATCAGAATTAAGCGTGGTTGCTTGTTTCTTAAATGCAGAACCTGAAATGAAATTTTTATCAACTACTGATGCTTTTACTGTTCCGTTTAAAGTTTTGCTTTTTGCATTAACGAAACGATAAACGTTACCATCAACAATCGCCTGACCTTTATCATCAACCTTAACCTGATTGAATGTAAAATCAGCTGTTAAGCCACCTACAGAAAAACCAGCATCCTGAACTTTTTTACGAATTAAATCGATGTTAATGTCGGCGCCTTTTTTGAAAGTTAAAACGAAGATGTTTTTATTTAAATCTGGTTTTACGGAATTAATAAAACCTAAGGTCTCCAGTGATTTTTGTGTTGCATTTGAACACATGGAGCAGGTTAATCCTGTCACTTTTAAATCTGCTGTTGAAATTTGTTGAGCCGAAACGTTTACGGCAAAAAGAAGCATAATGATGCTGAATATTTTTATTGTTCTCATGATTTTTGAAATTAGAATTTAAGAAATGTCACATTGAGCCTTTGGAAATGCTTAAGCACCGAAAGGCAAATGATTAATCCTAATTCCTAAAAATGCAATTGAAAACATGCAAAGCAACCCGCGAGGAAAGCGGCGGGGCTTTGTTGCTGATTTTGCTGAAAAAAGCTGGGGTAATGTTGGTGAGAAATTCTAAAACCGGTGGGTGCAGAAAAAGCTGGATAGAAAACAACTTTGGCATTTCTACTTTTGCCGCAGTTTGATGACTATCTTTTACTTTAACCGTTACCTGAGTGTTCTTGCAACAGCCATCGTCTTTAATCTTTTCAGCAGGAATATCCTTGCAGAGTTTACAAGCAAGCTCATTGCTGAACAGTTGCACATTTGCCAGTTTACCACCACAGAAATGCAAACTTAAAGCCAAACCCATAACACTAACCGCATACAATACGGCCAAAGAAAGTGCTATTTTTTGTTTTAACTTCATTACTACAAAGTTAAGGCAAAAAAAACCGAATATTAAACTGCTTTATTTATTGAATTTCATTTTTTACCTTAAATTAGCCCCAAACACCTTTCAAATGAAGAAATTATTATTATTCATCTGTATCTTTTCTGTGCTTTCGACTTTTGCAGCAAAGCCAAAGAATCAATATATCCGAATTAAAACGGAATTTGGCGAGTGTATCGTGAAACTATATAATGAAACGCCATTACATCGTGATAACTTTTTAAAACTTACAAAGGAAGGTTATTATAATGGCACTTTATTTCACAGGGTGATTAAAGATTTTATGATTCAGGGCGGTGACCCGGATTCAAAAACTGCAAAGCCAGATTCTTTACTGGGTGAGGGTGGTCCAAAATACACCATCCCGGCAGAATTTAGAGATAGCCTGTTTCACAAAAAAGGTGTTTTGGCTGCCGCAAGAGATAATAATCCTGAAAAGGCATCGAGCGGAAGTCAGTTTTATTTAGTGCAGGGAAAAGTTTTTACGGAGGAACAATTGAACAGCCTCGAAGAGAAGAGATTAAAATTTAAAATCCCGGAATGGCAAAGACAGGTTTACAAAACCATTGGTGGTACACCGCACTTAGATAGAAATTATACCGTTTACGGAGAGATAATTTCTGGGTTAGATATGGTCGATAAAATTGCTGTTTTAACAACCGATAAAAATAACCGTCCTAAAAGTGATGTTAAAATGGATATCACGATTTTGAAAAGGAGAGAGGCGAAAAAGTTGGAGAAGCAACTGTTAAATGCTTCATTAAAGGATAAAATAATAATGAAGTCCTGATGAAAATCATTTCTTATAACGTTAATGGCATTCGGGCGGCAAGTACGAAAAACTTTTTCGGTTGGTTGCAGGCTACAAATGCCGATATGATTTGCCTGCAGGAAGTAAAAGCATTACCCGTTCAAATTCCTGAGATTATTGCTTTGGTAGAGCAGCTGGGCTATCATCATTATTGGTTTCCTGCCGAAAAAAAAGGTTATAGTGGCGTAGCCATCCTAACTAAAATCAAGCCTAATCACATTGAGTATGGCTGCGGCGAAGAATGGATAGATCAAGAGGGAAGAATTTTAAGGGCCGATTTTGATGATTTTTCTTTGATGAGTTTGTACATGCCATCGGGTTCGAGCGGAGATGAAAGGCAGTTGAAAAAATATGCTTTCATGACGTTTTTTGATGTTTATATCAATGAACTGCGTAAAGAAATCCCGAACTTAATTGTGAGTGGAGATTATAACATTTGCCATACCTCAATTGATATTCACAACCCAAAATCGAATGCAAATTCATCGGGCTTTTTACCAGAAGAACGCGAATGGATGCAGCTATTTTTAGATAATGGTTTTATAGATGCTTTCCGCCATTTTAACAAAGACCCACATCATTATACCTGGTGGAGTTATCGTGCGGGCTCAAGGGGTAAAAATTTGGGTTGGCGAATCGATTATCACTTGGTTACAAAACCAATGGAAAGCCGATTAAAAAACGTAAGAATTTTACCTGATGCGATACATTCAGACCATTGTCCGGTTTTGTTAGAGATAGAATGATGTGGTTAAGCGGTTAATCGATTAACTGGTTAACTGTTTGCTAATCTAATTAACCATTTAAACAATTAACCAATACCGCTGACAATGCTCATCACAAATATAAAAGGCCTTGTAGGCGTGCATCCAAAAGATAAGTTGCTTCTTCGCGGAAACGAAATGAGCAACTTACCCATATTGGAAAATGCATGGCTTTTAGTAGAAGACGGTTTGATTAAAGATTTTGGTGAGATGAGCAAAATCCCTGCTCTAATCTTAAATCTCTCATCTCAAATTTCAGCTAAAGGTAAATTCGTTTTTCCATCCTGGTGCGATAGCCATACACATATAGTTTTTGCCGCTTCGCGGGAAGAAGAATTCGCCATGAAAATTCAAGGTAAAACTTATGAAGAAATTGCGGCAGCAGGAGGCGGGATTTTAAATTCTGCCGATAAACTTCAACATGCATCAGAAAACGAGTTGTTCGAAAGCGCATCCAGTCGTTTAAAAAACATGATTTTGCAAGGCACAGGTGCCGTTGAAATTAAAAGTGGCTATGGCTTAACGGTAGAGAGCGAGATTAAAATGCTGCGGGTAATCCAGCGCTTAAAAGCGAACTTTCCGATTCCCATTAAGGCTACTTTTTTAGCGGCGCATGCTTATCCAAAAGAATTTAAAGATAACCATCAAGGCTACATTGATTTAATTATCCATGAAATGCTGCCTCAAATCGCAGAAGAAAAATTAGCTGATTATATTGATGTTTTTTGTGAAAAGGGATTTTTCTCCGTTGAAGAAACAGACCAAATCCTAAAAGCGGGTGCAAAATTTGGCTTAAAAGCTAAAATTCATGCCAATCAACTTTCTGCATCTGGAGCAGTTGAAGTTGGGGTAAAAATTACGCCGTGTCGGTTGACCATCTTGAAGAAACCAATCAGCATACCATAAACAGTTTAAAAACATCAAATACCATTGCAACACTTTTGCCTTCTTGTTCGTTTTATTTGGGAATTCCTTTTGCCGATGCTAAAGGTTTAATTACCGAAAATGTTCCGGTTGCGTTAGCAAGCGATTATAATCCCGGTTCAACGCCATCGGGAAACATGAATTTTGTGGTTTCGTTAGGGTGTATAAAGCTTAAAATGCAACCAGAGCAAGCCATAAATGCCGCTACATTAAACGGTGCAGCCGCGATGGAAATCAGTAGCGAATATGGAAGCATTTCAATTGGTAAGAAAGCAAACTTATTTATCACCAAACCGATGCCCTCAATGGCCTATCTGCCTTACAGTTTTGGTGAAACACAAGTAGAAACCATCATTTTAAACGGTGAAATTTATAATGGATAGCCTTAAAATATATTCGCAGAGCGATATCAATAACCTGATTATTAGCAGGAGTGGCGAAACCAAACTTGGAGAAAGGATACAAACCATTTCTTCCCTTGATGCACTGCAATCGTCAACGGCAAAATTTGTGCTTTTAGGTATTCCGGAAGATATTGGAATTCGGGCAAACTCAGGTATTGCGGGCGCTTCTACCACCTGGCGACCAGCGTTAATGGCATTCTTAAATATTCAAAGCAACCGGTTTTTATCTGGCGAAGAAATTTTAGTGCTGGGGCATTTCGAAATTGAAGAACCTAAAGATTCTACCATCAATGGCTTAAGAAAAAAGGTAAGTAAAATCGATGATTTGGTTTATCCGGTAATTGAAAAAATTGTTGCTGCGGGTAAAATTCCAATTGTGATTGGCGGCGGACATAACAACGCTTATCCAATAATTAAAGGAACATCGCTGGCTAAAGAGCAGTCGATTGATGTTTTAAATGTGGATGCACACGCAGATTTAAGGGAGCCCGAAGGAAGACATAGCGGAAACGGATTTACTTATGCGCTAGCCGGGAAATATATGGATAATTATTTCATGTACGGTTTGCATCAAAACTATAATAACGAGGCTATTTTAAGTCAAATTGAGGCAAACCCAAAGCTGAAGCCGATATTTTTTGATGATATTTTAAAAGGCGTAGAAGACGAAAATTTCTTTTTTGCTATTGGTTCCGTTGCAGGTTTAGAGATAGATTTAGATTGCATTCAAAATGTACTTGCAAGCGCCGAAACGCCGTCAGGTTTCGCTGTAAATGATATTCGAAAATTAATTTTAACGAATGAAAAAAAGTTTTCTTATCTGCACATCAGCGAAGGCGCAACAAGGTTGCTTGATGGTAGGGTTAGTAAGTTAACCTCTAAATTAATTGCTTACTTAGTTAGTGATTTTATTAAGGCGCAAGCTTAAATTGTTTCTTAAGATTTGGTTCTGCGAAAATCTGTGTAATCAGTAAGATAATATAGAACTAAGTTCTACAAATGCTCTGCTTCGTATTTTTCTCCAGCTTTTAGCATCAGCTCAATTTGTTTTAAATCTTCAGCAGTAAGCTCTTCTTTTTCCTGCAATTCAAATACAGCAATCATGTTGTCTTCGTATTGTTTCTCAGTTTTAATAACGATTTCCTGTGCCATGATTGTAAGCTTAAAATTTAATGGTTTCTGTAGGTGTAATGCAATAATTCAGCCTGATGTCGTGTTCATTTACGTCGTCAATGCGATCAATTGCAGGCGACAAAGATAAGCCTATTTTTTGAGCATTTATATTCTCGAGAAAACGGTCGTAAAAACCCTTGCCATAACCAACCCGGTAACCCATTTTATCGAAAGCTAATAGCGGAATCAAAACCATATCAATTTCTCCGTCGTGTATGTTTCCCTTTTGCGGTTCCAGAATGTTGTAAAGGTTCTTTTGCAAATCATTTATGCCTAAATATTCATGATGAGTCATCGAAGCCGTTTCAAAATCAGCCTTAGGGACTATGATTTTAATGTGAGGATGATTTTCAGCTAGCCATTCGATTAATAGAAAGGTGTTTGGTTCTTTTTTTTCAACTATCGGCAGAAATATATGAATGGTTGTAATATCACTAAAATCCAATGCTTGAAATCGTTTCAGCAACATTTTATTAAGTTTCTGATACTCATCATCATGATAAGATAATCTTTCTTTTAATGCCTGCTTCCTAATTTCTGACTTAAACATATTGCGAATTTAGGTAAATATAATAATTTGGATTGTGGCTGTTATCGGCGGTTAGCAACGTAACCTATTTGCAAAAATGAGGTACGTAAACCCGATAGACGTGGAAATACTTTTTTATTGCAGATGCCTTCGTGCCTCAGCATCACAACTTTCGTAAAAAAATATTGGAACAGATAGCGGGGCTGCTCTTTCCGAAGAACTTTCTACAATCATTTTCAACAACTATTGCCTGGAAAAATAGATCTTCATGAGAAATATTTCGAACTGATTTGCGTGATTCTGTGGCAAATTTTTAAACAAAAAAGCCCCTGAAATATAAATTCAGGGGCTCCATTATTTTTTGATAAACTATTTTACACGCTCTACATATTCGCCTGTACGCGTATCAATTTTAATCTTATCGCCCTGGTTTACAAACATTGGCACTTTAACCTCAACACCATTTTCAAGCGTTGCAGCTTTTAATGCATTTGTAGAAGTATCGCCTTTTACCGCTGGCTCTGAATAAGTAATTTCAAATTCTGCGAAGTTTGGCAGCTGCCCCATAATGGCTTCATCGCTCTCCATTGAAACGATTACGCTCATGCCTTCTTTTAAAAATTTAATGGCCGAACCAAATAACGATTTCTCTACGTTATATTGTTCGTAGGTGTTGTTATCCATCACCACCAAATAATCGCCATCTTCGTATAAATATTGATAATCATTTGTTTCTACGCGGCAAATTTCTACTGCCTCGTCAGTATTCATACGGGCTTCTACGATTCTGCCCGATTTAATGTTACGAAATTTGCCAGTGTAAAAAGCGCCGCCTTTACCTGGTGTACGGTGATTCCACTCATCAACGGTAACCAATTCGTTGTTTACACGCAGGATGTTACCTGTTTTAATTTCTGATGCTTTTGCCATATGATGTGATCCTATTTGGATTTATATTTCAGTTTTTTGTGACGGCAAAGGTAAAATTATTTTAACAAAAACCTACAACGGTTTAGGGCTTTAAGGTTTAGTGAATAAGGAGTTATTGCCTACTTCACACGCTCCATGTAGTCGCCGGTTTTGGTATCTACTTTTACTTTGTCGCCCTGGTTAATAAACAATGGCACCCTTATTTCGGCTCCTGTTTCTACAGTTGCATATTTCTGTGCACTGGTAGAGGTATCGCCTTTTACGGCAGGTTCGGTATAAGTAATTTCAAGCTCGACACTGTTAGGCAGCTGTGCAACAATCGGTTCATCGCTTTCAAAAGCAACAGTTACATTCATGCCCTCTTTAAGAAATTTAATCGCACTGCCGAACAGTAATTTAGGAATATTATATTGCTCAAATGTATTGTTGTCCATCACCACTAAATAATCCCCGTCTTCATATAAATACTGATAATCGTTGGTTTCAACGCGGCAAATGGTAACCTCTTCATCTGTCCGGAAACGATATTCGACAATTTTGCCTGTTTTTACGTTGCGCATGCGGGATTGATAAAATGCCCTTAAATTGCCTGGCGTACGGTGGATATATTCTTCTACACTTACCAACTCTCCGTTAAAACGAAGCACATTTCCGCTTTTTACTTCTGATGCCTTTGCCATTTATAATGATGTTTTGTTTTTTGAATATCAAAGTTAAATAAAGGTTTTTTGATTTGGAAAGCAAAGCCTGGAATAAATCGGTTACTATAGTCCCGCTTTTACTTCAATCTTTTTTGTAAAAATAAACCTCTTAGGTTTATCAAAAAAGTATTTCCGTGGCAATCGGGTTTAGAATAGCTGGGTTCGCGTAAGAAATAAAACCAGCTCCTACAAACGCCATTTTGTTTGTTGATAGGCTCGAAGAAATCTTCCCGCCAAGATTGTTTCGTGATTAAGTGTTTCGGGATGGGTTGGTGCCTTGCAACGAATTTTTTTATAAAAAACAGCTTATAAAAGAAATGCCTTTGGGAACCACTCCAAAGGCATAATCAACCTAAACCTCAAACTAAACTATGAAAAAATTTTTTGCTTTTTACAGCTATATTTTGTTTCCGTAAAACGGAGAATATTAATGTTTTCCCTTCAGAGATTTTATTAATAAATGTTTCTCTTTTTGGTGGTGCAAAGGTAAGAACTATTCTTCAATTGCAAAATATTTTTTTAAAAAAACAATTATAATACAAATTGATGACAAATCAATCAGTCTTCTAGCCTCGAAATCAGGTGTTAAGCTATTTGAAATCAGCTATTTGTAGGTGATTTTGACAAAAATCGTATTCGTGGATTTGATTAGTGTGTACGT
>NZ_AJLG01000121.1 GCF_000258495.1 Pedobacter agri PB92 | reverse complement strand
GCGTAATTCTTCAGCTGCCGCACTTGCTTTACCTTCCTCCAATTCTGCACGTCTTTCGGGAATAAGTGAAAGTAAGTGATCAGCATAATTTTTGATCTCGGCTTGGTAGTGCGGTGCAACCTTTTCAAATTTGCCTTCTTTTGCTTTGAAGCATATCTCGTCCAATTCATCAACAATAGTTGAAGCAAGTGGGTAAATAAGCGGATTGCTAAGATCTGCATTAACGGACGACCAAATTTTTTCAGTCAATGGCAATACATCTGCTTTTAAAAACTCTTCAAACTCCGCAATATTATCCAAAGTTAAAGCCTCAAATACATTTAGTAAGCCCTGCTTGTCTTGTTTTAAAATTGCTGCATACTGATTTCTTATCTGTGCTTCAGCTTCAGCAAATAACTCTATACGAGCTTTAGCCTGGTCAAGCTTTAATTGATCTTTCCTTGCCTGCTCCGCTTTCTCCTGAGTATAAACCTTTACCGATGCATTACGTTTTTCCTGCAACTTAGTTTCCAAACCTTTTAACAAGTTTTCCTCTGCAGTAAAGTAACCTTTAATTTCATCCAACCGACGGGTAAATGGCGATCTGGCATCATTTGCAGTTTTCGTTGCTTTTTTTAATGAAGCAAGAAAATCGTTGATTGCGCTATCAGTTTCAACGCTAAGCTTTATACCTTCTTTATCCGCCTGAGCGATTAAAACGGCTTCCTTTTTCTGATAAGCTGCTACCCAATTTTTAGTGGTGGCAAGTACAGCGCTTGCCGACTGTACTTCTTCCGGTGTGATAATTTGTAATTCCATGTTGTTTAGATTGGTAATGCTGATGAAGTGAATGATTTAGGTGATTGTGCTTGCTTAGCTTCGGTAGCCTTATATGCACGTTTCTTATTAGGAGTATTCCCAAACTTTCTATTGCAGAAGTCTTCAACGTCCTCGAATTGAAGGGCACCGGCCACGCTATCCGCGGTACTTATTACCCCGCTCATGCTCATATATTGACGTTTCTCTGCTTTGGCCTGGTATCTGATTTGAGCAAGAACTAATATGGCATTGATCTCGGCCTGACTTGTAGTACCTTGCCATTCCTTAACCTTATAAGATGGTGTGGTTTTCCAATCTGCAGGCGCCCAGTTCATGGCGATATCGATTGGTGACTCAGGGAAATTTTCATCCCACAACAACTTTTCACATTCCATTTGGATACCATGAGTTTCATAAAAACCTTTACGGCCAGATTTGAAGTTGATGATAGCACGTTTTTTAACGCGTTTACTGGTAATCTTTGGTTCACCCTTACGCTCACCTGATTTATAAACTTCCCCCCATTCTCCCTTTTCGTCAACCGTCATGTAGCAAACCAAATCAATTGGAGTTCCAAATCCACGGGAATCGCTTAACAACACATACTCAAGTCCCAACGGAACAATCTCATAGTCGTTATAAAACTGAACGAATGAAAGCATATCTTCTTTTAACTCATGCGCCCAAAGTGTGCAGTCATTATCCCAAAAGTTATGATCACTGGTATAATTCTCAACTACCTCATCACATTTATCAAGATCGTATACACCTTCCATTATGAATTTACCAATCTCAATATGCATCATCGTTCCAAAATGAGCACGTACTTTCATTTGTCTGTCAGCTTCCTTCTTACCCAAAGAAAACTTCCATTCCTCCAATGCTTTTGGCGTTGGCATTGACTGAGCAATTGAAGTGGTTAGGCTAGTATATAATCTGAATGGTTGTGCTAGACTTCCATCCTGATCAATCTTGATATAGCTACGTCCCTGGCCAAAATTTACACGGCCAACTTTATAGTTAGGTAATTTTATTGCGTTTTCGTCGAACCACTCGGTTGGAACAAATTCTACTGTCATACTCATATTATTTACCCTCCCCTATTTCTAAAACCTTCGGCTCATTAATTGCCCCACTTTCAATCATTTTTGTGGTTAAACGATTCATTGATCCACCCGCTTCAATGTAATTGCGAACAGCTTCCATATTTTCCTCAGTGAAGCTTGGGATTAGCGATACTACCGGATACGTTTTTGCTTCTCCAGGTGTATAGCTCTTTTTCATTTCAATAGTGAAGTTAAAAGGGAATCCGATGATGCTACCTGATTTTTCCATTACTAAATCGAAAGACTTGGTAATTGATGGAATGCTCACTTCTTTGGCTTTTGTCGACCATGACCAATACCCCAAAACACCTGTCATTTTAAGCAATACAAAGCGAAGCGTAAGTGTGCGATCCCATTTCAAACCTTTAACTCGCTTATCAGTTGCAGGGATTTCATTTTCATACTTACCTGTGGCAACATTGAAAACGGTGAACGTTTCTCCATCACCCCATCCGTAACGTTTCCCTTTATCCCAACTTTCAAACTGCTCGTTACAAACTTCTTTGATGTCGTTGCTGATGAAAGTAACCTGCAAACTATTTGGTTTTTCACCATAAAGTGCTGTAAACTGATTTGCGAAGTTTCCAGTTGGCCTGAAATAATCAATCGCTTTTGGATACTCCTTACCTCCTGCCGACACTGCTTTAATGCCTGTTTTAATTTTACCGATTTCCGGCAGAGTGCTTGCGTTGTTTTGTGCTTTTGCTACCTTGATACGTCCGTTTTGCATAATGTTTATTGCTTTGTGCCTTATCGGCGGTTTAATATGAAAAATGTAATTACTGATGCTATTGCTGTTATTGCCCAGAACCATCGGGCGAACGTGACTATTTGATTTTTTGGCTTTCGTGGCTGAATCAATCTGTGCGCTTCCTTTACCAGATCATCCCCTTCCTTGCAATACCACAAACCACTTTCTTTGATTTTGTTGCTGGCTTTTGGCTCTCTGCCGATCGGCCATGCTGTGTGATGTACTTTAAGCATTTTCAAGTTCCTCCAATTTTTCGTAAACCTTTTTAAGTTCTTTTTTGCTTGCTTAATGATCTTCATCATTTGTTTGTGGGTGATTTGCTTTGCCATTATCTTTTAACTTCGTACTGGTCCATAAATTCAATTACTGTCTCTCTTTTGAACCGAAGACCACCACCAACCTTTCTGCCTCCCAATTCTGTTTTATTTTTCTTGACCCAGGTGCTGCCATAACCTGTAAACTCAACCACTTCTGCAAAACTCATGTAAGGCTTAGTTTTGGTTTGCAATTCAGCTTGTAACTCAACCACTACCTTAGTTACCTTTTCAATTTTGGTGATTAATTGATGAAGCAATACATTATCTAATTGCAATACTTCTTGAGCGATATTTCCCATTATGCTGATCTCCTTTCCCAGTAGACAATAGTCCTTGTCCCCTGATTACTTACTGAATATTTACGGTCCGGAAATTCAAACTTTAACCTTCCGCTTACCTGGTTCCTTAAAGTGTTCGTTTTATCAACAGGAAACACCTCGTAGTTTCCAACAACCTCGCCCTCTTCATCTTTAATCACCGGCTCATCAATTTCTCTCATGAACTGAACCAGCCCTTTCCCTGGTATTGCTTCTTTTAATGTTGTTTCCATATCGATGGTCTTATTTTTATTAACTGCTTTTTATTTCTCACTCCAACTTTTCTTTGCACGTTCTGGAGATGGGTGCTTACTGTGTAGGGAGATAGGAATAATTTTTCCGCAATCTCCTTGTTGCTGAGGTCTGCTAAATCTGCGATCTCCTGCTCTCTCTCACTTAGTCCGAATTGGCAGGGGCGTTTTGCTAAGCATCCAATCCCCTCCCAACTACAACTTCCTCTATTTGGACAATCCACGTATTCCGGCATGAACACTCCGTCATCAGTTAAATCAGGCACCCCGTCGAGGTTAGCGAACAAGCACTTTACACATTGCTCTTTTTCTTTACCCTCCCCCGCCATTTCTCGGTACGCCCTTGCTTTGTCGGGATTGCTGGTTAGGTAGTTGTCAAGTGATTGATGTATGTACTCCGGGGCTTCACTTAATTCATATTGCCTTCTCTGGTAGCTGACCATTGGAATATCATTGTGTGTATAAAATTCTGCTCCGGTTCCTGATAAAATTGATTCGAGAGAGTTCATTGCGTTTTTTAGGTTGTAGTTCTTTTTAAATTATTAACTAATCTTTGGGTTACACGATTTTGAAATTCTACCATTTCACTTTGCTCATTTGGCTTGCCATAAATTGGGTAGTAGCTGCACTTCAATATCTCCTTGCACTTATCATTACTACGTTCAATCAGGTTAATCAATGCCAGCGTCCTGCAAGCTTTAGTTCTTAGTTGGTCTAGGTCCATAGGTTTATTTAATTAATGTCCCAACTGAAATCTCTATCCTGCTCAGCTTCTGAAGCGTAAACTCTTGACCAATACCTGGCCTCGTCAATCTGTTCTTGGTGACGATCCATCATCAATGCCAGTTCTCGTTCGGCAATAATTTGATTTTGCGCTTCCTGCTGATAGTATGATTGAATTTTCATTTTGGTACTTGTTAAGTATTGTTAAGTGATTATGTTATATTTACCTTTGTTGTTATTGTGTGATACAAATATAGTTCGTAATTACGAACAATACAAATATTTTATTCGTTTTTACGAACATTAATATATAAATGACTGATAATCAGGAAGAAAAAATTTCGGAAAAGTTCGTAAAACTAGATGAAATAAGACGGCACTATAATTTCAAAAATGATTCGGAGTTCGCAAAAGCGATCAAAACTTCGAAATCATACTTTTCAGAAATTAAATCCTCTGGGAAAATACCTAAGACAATGGGACAAAAACTGGAGGATAACTTAAGGGTGTCACGTCAGTGGTTTGAAAATGGAGAAGGCGAAATGTTATTGCCTCTGGAGAAATCTAATGGTAAACTGATTGGTGAGCTTAACTACCCTCTGGACCCTGGAGAAACTCCATT
The DNA here is from genome assembly GCF_000258495.1 of Pedobacter agri PB92. GTDB lineage: Bacteria > Bacteroidota > Bacteroidia > Sphingobacteriales > Sphingobacteriaceae > Pedobacter > Pedobacter agri. The sequence continues at coordinate 10,139 of NZ_AJLG01000121.1, read as the reverse complement.
CATCGAATTAGGAGAAGGTCAATACTTGATGGTCATGCCGTTGGTAAATGAGTATGCCTACGCTGGATACTTATCAGGTTATGCAGATCCAGAATATGTTGAAGAACTATCTAAGCATACCATCATAGTCACCAAACAACATCGCGGTACATATAGGGCGTTTGAAGTAGTTGGTGATTCAATGGATGACGGCACGAAAGACAGTATCCCAGATGGCAGCATTGCAACGGGCAGGGAAATTCAAAGGCACTTATGGCAAGCAAAATTTCACACACATCGCTTTAAGGATTATATCATAGTTCATAAAACAGATGGAATTCTAACAAAAAGAATTACAAAACATGATGTGGAGAAAGGCATAATAACTTGCCATTCCCTAAATAAAGACAAAGATTCTTACCCGGATTTCAAGGTTGATTTGAATGATGTAAAACAGATGTTCAACATTGTAAACGTATCAATTGCCAGATAAATGAAAAAATAATACTATTATTTACTATTGCTCTCCCTCTTTTCGCTTTTTCACAAAAACAAGACAGCATCCCTTTTGTTGGTGCAACGAAAATAATTATCAAGAACGATAAGTCTGCTGAAGATAACTATCAACTTGCAGCTAAAACTTTACTTGATCAAAATTATACTATAGAAAAAAGTGATAAAGAATTTCATCAATTGTATTCGGGGAGTGTAAAGGTTTTTGGTGAAGGAACAACAAGGTGGGTTTCTCTTTATGTATTGTCGAGAGATGGAAGCATTACTATAGTAGGTCGAGCAAAGCGAAGCGAGCAACTTCAGTTAATAAATGTACCGCAAGACACTGACAACTTCGAAATATTACCCTATAAGAAGAGCCTACTCATGAAAAACATATTTGCTCAAACAACTAATTACGCCAAATCAATCGGCGGCAAAATCATATATTCTGAATAATGAAACCCATCACCAAAGCCGAACAGAAGCGAATTGAAAACGAGGTGAAAACTTTCGTTATTCAAACCGCTATTGATCGCTTGCAAAAGATGAAGAAATCAAAATACTGGCCAGAAGGCGGGTTTCGTCAGGGCTATGGGTTTAGCCACAAGATATACGGTTATCTGGACATAGTTGCCATTAGCGCCCGCTTCTTTGAAGAAGGGAATATGCAGGACGGTCGAATGATGGTAAACACATCACAGCAAGATGAAACTTTGATTGATAAACAATTTAGCCGGGTAATTAAATTGCTCGATGGATATGAAGCTGAAGGAGTGTCGTATAAATTTGAGCATGAAGCGGCAGCAGGATCTTCCTTCTGGTTCAAGTTCACCATCCAATAATTTGGTACTTATGTAGTATTGACTACTATGCGCACCAATAATACCTTTGAAGAAAAAAAGAATAATGAAAACACCGAAACATGATATGGCTGTTGCTGCCAGGTTTAAAGAATTTAGGGTAAAAAATATTTCAAAAAATAGTATTGAAGCTGGTTTGCAGATTGGCATTCCTCAAAGTAGGATTAGCAGGATTGAAAGTGGTGAGCAACCGGTAACGATGCCAATAATAAAAGTCTTAACGAAAAAATTTGGTTTAAATAGCGATTGGTTACTTCATAATTTAGGTAAACCTACAGATGCCGCCAAGAAAGCGAGCTCATTAGAAAAGTCAATGCAGCTTCAGGATAAGGTAGATTCTTTAATTACCCAGGTGAAAATATTAGATGTAAATCAAACTAAGCTCTGGAACATAGTAGAACAACAAGCCAAATTAATTGAGGATCTACGTAACAAATTAAAGTAGTAACTACCCAAAAATATTATCTGCTGCAGCATCAAGCATATCATCTTTCCTGATATCATTTAAATACGATTGGTGAACGGCTAAGCTACTATGTCCTAATAACTCCATTGTTACCATTGGATTGTTGATCTTATCAATGGCCATTCTTGCAAAAGTGTGGCGGGCGATATGGGATGAAAGCGGCTTATCAATCCCACACATGCCTGCAATAACCTTTAAATGCTTATTGACTATCCTGGTACAGGATTCCTTATGCTTCAATCTCGCTCGATCATTTTCAAACGCTGACCCGTGTTTGTTCGGCTCCCAAATGAAGAAAGGAAAAAGTCTTTTATATCTACCTGAATATTTGTCAACTATTGCCTGAGCCTGGGGAATTAACTTAATCGTTAGTGTTTTATCTGTTTTATCAGCTGTATAATTGAATCGACCATTTTTGAAATCGGCAGCATAAGCTTGTAGAAGATCCCCTACCCTAATTCCACGCAAATATATTTGCAGGAGGAATAGATCACGAACCGCCTCAATTTGTTCCCCAGTAGGCAAAGTTAATTCCTCAATTCTACTAAGCTCGATAGCACTAAGCTTAACCTTTAGCGATTTAGTTGTAGCTACCCGAACATCTTTGACTTCCTTTGTTATACCGTTTTCAGAATACCTGCCAATCAACCCTCTGATGAGTTTGATTTTTTTCTGGATCGTCCCACCTGTATTCCCTAAATCAGAAAATATAGCGATCATCCTATCAAACCATTTTTTATTGATATCACTCAGGGCAATACTAGTATCTGGAACCTGTTTTTGAATAGCACGAACTTTGTCGTAGAATCCCGACATAAAATTTTTTCTAATCTTTTTAATTCCTGATCAACTGCGTCCTGAAAGGTTACCTTTTTACGATTCCCGAAAACGTCATCAATCGATAGAAGGCCGCTTTTGATTTCATACACGTTTCGCTCAGCTTTTGCCAATTCTTTCGAAAGCATATTATTGATGATATCGGCTTTCTTATGACGGGACTTCACTCGGTTATTCTTTGAATCCCAATCAATCGCCATGCACCTATCCAGCACTTTTCTTTTGCGTACCCGATCAATTAAATATTCTAAAACAATTGGATTTGACCCATCTGCATTGGTTTTTGTATTATGTAAGTGGAGCCGAACAGAAATTTTCATAGGTACACAGTATTTTTTATGGTTAGGTACCGATTAGGTACTTTTTTTGCGTCTAAATATGTCTTTAATAGTCTTAATTATTCAAGTAAAAATGGCTTTAAAACACAAAAGACCCACATAATTTAATATGTGAGTCTTTTTTCGGTGGAGCCGAAGGGAGTCGAACCCTTGTCCAGTTGTGAGATAACCTATACCTTCTACATGCTTATTTTTCAATTAATTTTCGGGAAATAAACGGGCTGAAAACCGACCTTATTTAATTCCTTAGATGCTTGATCTCACTTCAAATCGCATCACTTTGAAGCCAGCTTTGTTGTTTCGATGCCCCGGATTCTAACCCAACAATGCAGCAGTTAGAGGGACAAAAGCTATGCTAGTTCTAAACTAGGCAGCTAAGGCGTAAGTATTTTCGCCAACTAAAATGTGAACGTTCACTTTAAGTGCTCTCCGTACAACGCACTGCATGCTAACATAACCTTCGCCACCCTGTCAAATCCAAGAACGGCCCCAGTTTCTATTTTATGACAATTACATCTAATAGAACAACAAAGATACAAAAAACAAGCCAAAGCAAATTAAATTATACCAGATTTAGCGATTAAATGGCTTAAACTAAAAAAACCATCCTAATGAATGGCTTTCAAAAAAATATATCTCAAAAAAAATAATCTGATTAATCACCTGTTATTTAGCCAATTGCACCAATGATTGAAGTGTTTGTTTCTCTATAGCTTTATCAATATTTGGCTGACGCATTTTCGAAATATTTGTTTCAACCGAAAATGATGGATTTTCCGTTTTTGCTAAAGCAGCAATGTCTTTTACTGTTGTATTGAAAATTTTTAATGAAGAAATGAATTGCTTGTCTAAAAATTTTACTTCCTGAACATCAGCATTTGGATTTAAATAGGTCAGATTCGATTTTTGAGCGTAATAAAATTGAACCCGATCAAGGAAAACCAATTTTTCAGTGATTTGTGTAAGCACCTCTTTTGACAGATTCAGTCCTTTGATTGCCAATACCTCATTATCTCTGATGACAAAATCAAGGCCATTAAAAGTGATGGTAGTTTGTTGATCTCTGTCAAATATGTATTGTGCCTGTGGAAGTGCTACAACTTCATTAGATTTATTTAGACTTTTGGTAAATGCATCTCTTTGAGTGAGAAGTTTCTCAATAAGACTATTTCCGTTTACGATGGTTGTTACCTCAGCTGATGATGTATGATTTACATTACGAAACTGCTGACCAAAAGTATTAAGTGAAACGGATAGAATTGAGATGGCAACTGATAAAGAGAGAGCTAGTGATGGGACGATTTTCATTCATTTTAAATTTCGACAAAGATAAGAATACAAAGATTGATTATGAATATTTTGTATGTTTAATATTACATATTTGATACTGAAATGAAATATTTGTGTTGACAATAATCAAACTCATTGTCTTATCACTAATACAGTATCTAATAATTTGTAATAAATGTTGACTTATAGTTTGTCGACAGACATTACCGGAATCATAACCTCTCCATCAAAACCTGAAAACATTATAAATTTGAATTGCTAAATAAGAGTAAGCTTTCACAAGATGTTGAAAACATCATTAAATAAGTTCTTATTCTTGTATTACTTTTGCCAGCAATGTCGTCTAACTATAAAATACGCTATCTTTTCGAAAATGCTGATACCTTGATTATGGAAATTCAGCGGCTAGATGTTCGTGATGATGCTGATATTTCACAAATTTATCATTGGTTATATTTTGATAGGCTTACCTCTTCTATGGTTAAACTTTGGTTTCGGTCAATGGATTCATCAGCAGAAATAGAGGAAAGATATTTTGAGCAAGGCTACCTGAAATTTAGCGATACTGAAGCAACTTTTATTGAGAAGTACAATTCTTCGCAACACCGTTTGGTTAATCATAGTAAACAAGAATGTAGCGAGGAAACACGTGAACTGATATCTGAATATCTTAAACAACCGAATTAAATTAAAAAAGCCCTTCAATCCTGACAGGGCTTTTTTAGTTGTCTATCCCTATATATTAGGAACACAAATTTATGTATTGGCTTTAACATTTCTGTCGCTTGAATAAACTGAACAGAATATAAATAATACCTGACTAAATGAATAATAGAGAACAATATAGAATATCTTATTTCTGAGCACGATGATAAGCTAATTGCATTAGTTCCAATGCTCTTTTAACATCGGTGTACGCTTTAATCTGAAAACTTACCCATCCGGATTTATTAAAGACATGATGTTCAGAGACCTTGCCATCAGCCATTAGTTCCGCCTTGATTTTTTTACTAAACAAAATATCTAACACGCCGTTACTATGCAGATGTCCCAATTCCCTGTTCTGAAAATTAAATTGCGTTCCCCCAAATTTATGTAATTGAACAGTCGTTCCCTCCCATTTTAGTATTTCTTCTTCTAATTCATCGAACCAGTCCAGCTTTTCAGGCTTAAAAACAATTAGTTGAAGCTTTAACAAACTATCGTAAATCAAAGCAATCAAAGGAATCGATTTTAAAAAACCGAAGTATTTAACTACAAACCGAAATATCACTTTTCGCTTAAAACTTTAATATGATCCATCACCCGCAAATGTACATTTCTTGTAACGCTTTCAGCCCAGAGATCATAATACCAAACAGGAAAAACATGAAGTTTGTACCAGCTGTTACCGATAAGTGTTGTGGTACCATTTCCATTATCTTTCAAAATAAATTGTCCTCTGTCGATATCAATATGCCCCATAATTTCAGGATCTTGCGGCTGGTTAACAATATCGAATGTTAAGTTTTTATTCACATCAAACACTACAATTTTTTCATCAAATGTGTAACCGTTGCTAAATATACATTTTCTGCCTGCACCAATCTCATTCGCGGTGACTGTGGTTTGCATTGGGCTTGGCATCCCGACTTTAAATAACCAATACTGATCCGGAGATTTAATTTTCTCGAAAGCAACAACGTTTTTCCATATTTTATCTGGCTTTGCATTGATAATCAATTCATCAGATACCATATTCTCATAATGATGTTCAGAGATTGAATCGACAATAAATATTGCCAGCAATAAAGTAACAAAGCTTACATTTAAAGTTTTATGATTTCTATTGAACATGGCTCTGCCTAAGAAAGCACCTGTAATTACAAAAGCGAAAATGAGCGGCGATACAATAATAAGGCAAATGCTCCCTTCTCCTAAAAAAATGAAGCTCAATAAAATTGCAATCACACCATTTAGAATGGAATAACCTACTAAACTACCACTTTTTACCTTCAGCGCCTTCCAAAACCAAGAGCTCATTATTCCCATCAAGATGGGCAAAATCACAAATTCTGAAAAAACGAGCACTCCCCCGCTTAATGGGTTAATCATTTTATTAATTCCAATTATAGTGATTACAATGAAATTTGGGATGATGAAACCTAATAGCCTTTTGTTTAAAAATGTTTTCATATTGCATTAATTTATAAACAAACATAATTACAATATTTTAAACTTTCAAAATTTACTGAAAATAAAATATGTCAGATACAGGTGACAGCCTAATTACAAAATTTTAAATTTCAACTACTCTACCCCTTTTGCAAAAGTTTTGATTTTGTAAATAGATTTAGATGCAGCAATAAAAAGAACATCTTTATTTTTACCACCGAAGCAAACATTCCCACACCAATCTTCCGGAACATCAATGTGCCCAATTTTTTCACCAGTTGGTTTATAGATGGTTACTCCTTTGCCCGTAAGATAAATATTTCCGTTGCTGTCTAATGTCATTCCATCAGAGTGTTGAAGACAAATGGTTTGCCTATCAGTTAAACTGCCATCGGCATTGATCTGGTAACGATAGGTTTTGTTAGCATCCATATCTGCAACGTATAGAAATTTTCCATCTGGTGTACCTACAATCCCATTTGGCTTGCTTAAATCATCGGCAACAATGATGGCAGTTTTCTGTCCCTTTGGAAGATAATAAACGCGTTGTTTTTCGATTTCGGGCTTCTGTCTGGTCCAGTAGTCGCGTTGGTAATAAGGGTCGGTAAAGTAAATACCTCCTTTTGCATCCAGCCAAAGATCATTCGGCCCATTAACTTTTTTGCCTTCAAAATCAGAAAATAAAACACTTACCTTTTTGTGTTTATCAATAGACCAGATCTGATTATTTTCATCGGCGCAAACAATAAGATTACCTTTTTTATCAAAGTAAGTTCCGTTTGCTCGCCCCGATTGAGCCATATACAAACTCAGTTTTCCATCTGGGTCATACTTCCAAATCTGATCGTTCGGCTGATCGGTAAAAAAGATATTGCCATGTTGATCTACAGAAACACCTTCAGTAAACTTAAACTGTGAAGAAATGAGTTTTAAACTATCCTGCACAAAAATTGGACTTTGTGCATCACAAAGAGAACACAGTAAACTTAAAATAGAAAGCAAAAGACACTTTTTCATAATTTGAGATTTGGCTTGCGATGAGGATTAAACTTTTGGATTTAAAATGAATGTTGCTTAAAATTACTACTTGCATAAAACATTCGTCATTCTAGAATTATGCTAAAAGTAGATCTTGTTTTTAAATCACATGTAGCGACTTCTTGGTCAGCATCTCCATAATGAGAGCTTGAAAACAGTTCAGGATAATTTTGATTATAAGATCTATTAACTTACCCGCTTTCCTTTTAACAACATATCTAATGCTTCATCCAGCGTACCTGCTTTTTGCACTTCACCCTCATTCACAAAGTAAATTTCATCGGCATTTTCAATGGTATTTAGCCGGTGTGCAATAATAACCAGCGTTGTCTCTTTCGATAATTTATTTAATATACTGGTTAACAATTGCTCTGTGATGGTATCAATGTTGGCAGTAGCTTCATCCAAAATCAACAATTCAGGATTACGAAGTACAGCTCGCATAAAGGCAATTAACTGCTTTTGCCCTAAACTGATACTATCAGATGCTGAAGTGATCGGCGTATTCAATCCTTCATCAAAAATCGCTAACAATGCATCTAGATGCGCATCGTTTATTATTTTAGTTAATTCTTCATCGGTTACATTTTTGTACTGGCTATTTCCATACAGAATATTATCTTTTACTGTTCCCGAAAAAAGAAATGGCTCTTGCAAGATAAAGCCGATTTTTTGTGTTCGCTCTTCGGCACTAAAGGAGCGAATATCTTTTCCATTTAAAAAAACATTGCCTTTCGTTGCGTCATATAAGCGAGAAATTAATGAGGCAGTAGTTGTTTTGCCGCCACCAGTGGGACCGATTAAAGCATAAGTTTTCCCTTTTTCGAATTTTAAATTGATGTTGTGCAAAATCTCCTTCGAATCATCATAGGAAAAATGAACGTTTCGAAATTCTAATAAAGCATCAGATTTGATCGACTCATGACCATCAACCTGAGCGAGATCACTTTGTAATAAGAGGATTTGGGAAATCCTGTCCCAGCTTGCCATAGCCACCTGAAAACTTGTCCATAATGCTGCCAACTGCCTCAATGGATTATAAAAATTGGTAGAATAGGAAATGTAACTCACCAATAAACCCAAAGAAAATTGATTGATGGAGATCAGATAAATTCCGAAAAGCAAAACAATTAACTGAGCTGCACTTGAAAGCAAGCCATAAACGGGAACGAAAATATTATTAGCCAAACCAGCGCCTATCGCTGTTTTGTAGTTTTCTCTGTTGGCTTCGTCAAAACGTTTTCTAAAGTAGTCGCGGCGGTTAAAGGCGATAATTACTTTAAAGTTGTTTAAACTTTCCTGAATTTCGGCACTCATGCCGCCTACACTTTTAAGATTTTTAGCATTTTTTCTCTTAACCCAGGGTGATAATGCCATGGTAAAAATTACAATAACCACAGCCGGCGATAATGCCGCAGCCCCCAGTTCAAAATTGATCGTTAACAGAAAAAATCCGGCCCCAATCATGGTTACAATGCTGCCGATAAATTGCATAAGCGACTGTGAGAAAAACTGGTTCAGCTTATCGGTATCGTTATTTACCCGCGAAATTAAATCTCCCGCCTTATTCTGATTAAAAAAGGAAACAGGCAGTTCTTGTAGCTTATTAAAAATAGCATTTCGTAAAGTATAAAGCATCCTTTGCCCAATACCGCCCATCATTTTGGTTTGGATATAGCCCGTAACCATGGCAATGATATACATGATGAGGATGATTCCGGCAAACATGAGCACGCCATTAAATTGTTTGGTACGAATGTAGGCATCTATGGTATGGCCAATTAAAAGTGGCCCGAGCAAGAGCAGGCCGGAGTTTAATAAAATGGCAATAAGTGCTAACCAGAGGTTTCTTCGCTCTGCAGAAATGAGTTGAAGCAATCTTTTAAGCGCCTGGTAGGTGGATTGCTTTTCCTCCTTTTGCGTAAGCTGATTAAGATTGTAGTTCATAATTGCTGGTGCTCTGTTGTGAATTGTAAATTTGAACATACTCTGGACTGCTTTTTAGCAATTCGTGATGGTTGCCCGAAGCAATAATTTCTCCTTGCATCAGCAAGATAACCTTATCGTAATTTTCAACAGAAGCTATTTTTTGAGTGACTGACAATAATGTGAGATCTGGATAGTTCTTTTGGATATTCTCCAGAATTCTTTTCTCGGTATTGGTATCTACACGGGCTGTAAAATCATCCAGTAATAAGATTTTTGGATCAACAGCCAAAGCTCTAGCTAACATGATCCGTTGTTTTTGTCCACCAGAAAGGCTGTTTCCACGTTCCGAAACGATGGTATTTAATTTTTCAGGAAGTTGATCAACAAAGTCTTTTAATTCTGCTGTTTGAATGGCTTTTGCCAGAGATTCGTCGGTAACGGTATCGCTAAACGCAATATTTTCGCGGATACTCATGTTAAACATAATGCTATCCTGAAAAACAAAACCCACCTGCCGGTGAAAATCTTCTTGCTGATATTGATTGATTTCTTTTTCATCAAACAGAATTGCACCACTATCTGGTTGGATTAATCCTGTTAAGATGTAAAGCAGTTGTGTTTTGCCAGCTGCTGTAGGGCCAATGATGGCAGTTTTAGAATCCGCTTTGGCAGTAAATGAAATATCTTTTAGTATTGGCTTTTGTCCAATGGTTAATGAAATTTGTTTAGCTTCAACATTCCCCGATAGTTCAT
>NZ_AJLG01000120.1 GCF_000258495.1 Pedobacter agri PB92 | reverse complement strand
ACGTACACACTACATTTAATTTATTCCTTTTTTATACCGCCCAATTTTTTTATTTTTGACGTTCGTTTAAACTTAAACAAACCTTAATGAATAACTGGTTTAATAAAAATGGCATCCACCTGGCCATTATTGCATTTTTTGTAGTCATTACTTTTGCCTACTTCAGTCCTGTTTTGCAGGGTAAAGCGCCACAGCAAGGCGATGTTTTGCAGGCAAAAGCCATGCAGAAAGAAATTATGGATGTAAAGGCCGCCACTGGAAAAGGTCCGCTTTGGACTAACCAGATGTTTGGCGGGATGCCGGCTTACCAAATCTGGGTGCAATATCCATTAAATATCACTACCTATGGAATCGATGTAATAAAGGGAGTTTTTCCTGATCCGGTTGGTACGGTAATTCTGTATTTAATAGGTGCCTATTTACTATTTTGTGTGCTAAAAATCAATCCGTGGCTGGCTGCTGCGGGTGCAATTGCATTTGCATTTACCTCATATAACTTTATCATCATCGCCGCTGGGCACAGTAATAAAGCATTGGCTATTGGTTTCTTTGCGCCAATTTTAGCCTCAATCATTTTAGTTTTAAGAGCAAGATATCTGGTTGGAGCAAGTTTACTTGCTTTATTTATGGCTTTAGAAATCAGATCGAACCATATTCAAATGACCTACTATTTGTTTATCGCTCTGTTTATTTTAGCCTGTATCGAATTTTACCATGCTTTTAAAGCTAAACAACTAAGTGTTTTCGGTAAATCTATTGCATATGTTGTTGCGGGTATTGTATTGGCAGTTTTAGTAAACGCAGGTACGCTATGGACAACCTATGAATATGGTAAAGAAACCATTCGCGGAAAATCAAATTTAACAACCGATAAGGCAGAACCTGCAAATGGTCTTGATAAAGAATATGCGTACCAATGGAGCCAGGGTGTTGGAGAAAGTTTTACCTTCTTAATTCCGAATTTATATGGTGGTGCGAGCAGTATCGATGAAATGATTAAGCCAGAAAGCAATACCTATAAAGCGGTTGAGAAAAACCTTCAGGGTGTCGATCCAAGACAAGCTATTGGATATGTGGCTCAAAATTTAGGTACAAATCAATACTGGGGAAATAAACCAGGTACTTCAGGACCATATTATTTTGGGGCAATCATTTGTTTGCTTTTTGTATTCGGATTATTCATTGTGCAGCATCGCTGGAAATGGTGGATTCTGGGCAGTAGTGTGTTGTTGTTATTTCTTTCGTTCGGGCAAAACTTACCGCTGATTTCTGATATTTTCTTTGATTACCTTCCAATGTATAACAAATTCAGAGCAGTTGAATCTATTTTAGCTGTGGTTGGTTTGCTAGTGCCTTTATTAGCTATTTTGGCCATTAAGGAAGCTCAGGAAGGAAAATACGATCAGAAATATCTGGTGAAGAGATTAACATGGTCTGCAGGTATTACCGGTGGTTTATCTTTAATTGTGGCCATCATGCCAACTGCATTCTTCAGCTTTACACAATCCAACCAGCCACAGGTTTTAGATGCCCTTGCTCAAACGTTACAAAATAACAGAGGCGCTGCTATCGAAATTATTAATGGTGTGGTTGCCGATCGCGTAGCGCTTGCACGTGCCGATGCATGGCGTACGGTACTTTTTATTGCCATTGGTTTTGGTTTAACGTGGGCGTTCATCACAAAAAAAATGAATATGCAATTGGCCTTTGGCTTATTGGCTTTGTTTATTTTAGTAGATTTATGGCAGGTTGATCGCCGTTATTTAAACAACCAGAACTTTGTAAGTAAATCTGATTTGGCGAGTCATTATCAGCCAAGAGACGTAGACAATTTCATTTCTGCAGATAAAGATCCAAACTTCAGGGTTTTCGATTTATCATTAGGAGATCCATTCAAAAGCGCAGAAACATCTTTTTTCCATAAAACTGTTGGTGGTTTCCACTCGGCAAGGTTAAAGCGCTTTCAGGAGCTAGTTGATCATCAGTTAACTAAAAGCATTAATCAGGATGTGCTGGATATGTTAAATGCGAAATATATCATTACACAAGACCCTCAAAATGGCTCTTATAAAATGCAACGCAATGCAACTGCTGCAGGTAATGCCTGGTTTGTTCAAAGTGTTCAATATGCTAAAAACGCGGATGAGGAAATGAAAGCCATCAGTAGTTTCGATGCAAAGAAGGAAGCTATCGTTGATGAGCAATACAAATCATTAATTGATACCAAACGATTGGGTACTGGTGTGGAAGGCTTTATTAAGTTAACCAATTATACACCTGATCATTTAACCTATGAGTATTCTTCAGCCAAAGATGTGATTGCTGTTTTCTCAGAGGTCTATTACAACAAGGGCTGGAAAATGTATATCGATGGTGTTGAGAAACCATATTTTAGAGCAGATTATATTTTACGTGCTGCTCAGCTGGAAGGTGGTAACCATAAACTGGAATTTATCTTCCACCCAACATCATACTATGCCGGAGAAAAAATCTCGCTGGCCGGTTCAATTTTATTGTTAGCTGGATTGGGTTTTGGCTTTTATTCAGAAAATAAGAAAAAAAAGAAAGCTGTTAAAGCTTAATTTGCTTAACTTTTATAAGCCAGAAATATAATGTCATTCGATGAAGGTGGGCAATGTTCCATTCATTGAATGACTTTTTTGCTTTCTGTTTATTTCAATTTGCCGAGCCAACTGAAGTAATATACGGTCAAACCTCCAATTTAACATCCTTTATCATTTGGAAGAATAATTTAACAGTGCCGTAACATTTGTTTGATAAACAGTGTCTTACCTTTGTCAGGTAAAATCAGATGATATGTTAGAGACATTCTTCGCCGTATGTTTATTAATTGTGGTACTTTATTTCTTTAGTCCTTTTGAGGTTAAACTCGATGAGGAAGAAGAGTGGTAAAGTAATTTTTAGTTCTTCTAAACTGCTTTCATTAAGCGGTAACATATTCTTTCCCCCTAAATTTCCCGGTTATGGACAAAAGAAACATTGATGTAGTGGTAATCTCCGACGTACATTTGGGCACCTATGGCTGCCACGCTAAAGAACTGCTTAAGTATCTCAAAAGCATTCGGCCTAAAACATTGATTTTGAATGGCGATATTATTGACATCTGGCAATTTAGCAAGAGTTACTGGCCTGATTCGCACATGAAAGTGATCCGTAAGTTGATGAAGTTTGTTTCTGAAGGTGTTCAGGTTTATTATCTCACCGGCAATCATGACGAAATGCTCCGGAAATTCGATGGAATGGAAATGGGAAGTTTTCATCTTCAAAACAAATTAATTCTGGAATTAGATGGAAAGAAAGCATGGTTTTTCATGGCGATGTTTTCGATGTAACCATGCAGCATTCCAAATGGCTGGCCAAAATGGGTGCAGTGGGTTATGATACGCTAATCCTGATAAATAGTTTTGTAAACTGGGTTTTAACTGCCTTTGGTAAAGAGAAAATGAGTTTTTCGAAAAAGATAAAAGCTAAATTTAAAGATGCAGTAAAATTTATCAATAGTTTCGAACAAACTGCCGGAGAACTGGCTATCGAAAAAGGTTACCACTATGTGGTCTGTGGCCATATCCACCAGGCGGAGAAACGCCAGATTACTTCAGATGAAGGACAAGTAACTTATCTGAATAGCGGCGATTGGGTAGAAAGTTTAACCGCTTTGGAATATCAAGATCAAAGTTGGTCGGTTTTTAAATATGATCATCTCGATTTTATTAAAGATGAGTTGGATGAAGGAATTCTATCTGATGCCGAGGATTTAAAAAGCAAGCTTGATGTAAACATACTTTTACAGCACATTAAGTATGAAATTGCTCAATAATTTTTGGATATTCGGCACAAATGAAAATACTGTACGCAATTCAGGGGACCGGAAACGGTCATATTAGCAGAGCTCGTGAAATTATTCCTTTACTTCAAAAATATGGTGAACTCGATATTTTAGTTAGTGGTACGCAGGCTGATGTAAAATTAAGCCAACCGGTGAAATATCAATTACATGGCTTCAGCTTTATTTTTGGAAAAAAGGGTGGGGTGGATCATTTTAAAACCTGGCTGAGCATGAATCTTTTCCGTTTCAGGAAAGATATGAAACAACTCGACCTTAAACAATATAACCTTATTGTAAATGATTTTGAGCCGGTAAGTGCGTGGGCTTGTAAATTACAGGGTATTGAATGTGTGTCGTTAAGTCACCAGGCTGCTTTTAAATCAAAAAAAGTTCCGAGACCAAGAACATTGGATTGGGGAAAGCTAATTTTGAGTCGCTATGCACCAACGAAACATCATATTGGTTTTCATTTTGATCGGTACGATACTTTCATCCATACACCGGTGATCAGGGCTGAGATTAGATCGCTAAGAAGCGAAAATCTCGGTCATTATACCGTTTACCTCCCAGCAGTTGATGATAAAAGGCTGGTGAAGTTGCTTTCCCAAATTCCCGAAATTAAGTGGCAGGTATTTTCTAAGCACAGTAAAGAAGCTTACGTCTATGAAAATGTATTTGTGGAGCCGGTTAACAACGAGAAGTTTAATAAAAGTTTAGCCACTTGCGAAGGTTTATTTACCGGTGGTGGCTTTGAAGGTCCGGCAGAAGCACTTTATTTAAAGAAAAAATTATTGGTTGCACCAATGCGCTTTCAGTTTGAACAACAATGTAATGCCTATGCACTCAAACAATTTGGCCTCCCCGTAATATGGGGAAGTACAAAAAACTGGTTACCGATTGTAAAAGAGTGGATTAATAATCCTCAAAAGCATGAGTTCGACTTTCCTGATGAAACAGCCCAGATTATCGATGACATGGTAAAAAAATACGCCAGGCCCTAAGCGTAACTAGCTCAATTTATAGACTACGTAGCAATTTAGTTCATATTGTTGCTGCATAAGTCTTTGTTCCTTGCTCTTTGCTCCATTATCCTTGCTCCTTGTTCTTTGCTCTTTGTTCCTTATTCTTTGCTCTTTCATCATTATCTGCCGTTCTTTGGCCTAGGCTTTTTTTCTTTCAGGTTTTTATCTTTACTTTGCCTACACTTTAAAAAAGCATGATTAATCAGTTTCGACAGCTAAATCCAATTAACTTACTGTTCCTATTAGCTTACACATTTTTCATGCGTATAGCGATTTTTCATGAAACACCTGCGCAACTTAACTTCGATTTCTTAGAGCCATTTGCCCGATTGCTGATCAATATTGATTTGGATAATGCTTTTACGGCTGCTACAAACATATTTCTAGCTGCAGTGGTCGTTTTTGCACAGGCTTTGATCTTTAATAACATCATCAACAATCATAATTTACTGACCAAGCCAAGCTTCCTGCCTGCATTGATGTACATCACCGGGATGAGCCTGTTCATGCCTTTTATGATTTTGAGTCCGGCATTAATTTGTAACTTTTTGCTGATTTGGGTGATTGATAAATTCCTAAAACTTGGTAAAAGTGCCAATTCTATTACTACCGTATTTGATATTGGAATGATCATCGGTGTCGGTACGCTCATTTACTTCCCGTTTATGGCGATGCTATTGATGATTTTTTTAGCTTTATTATTATTCAGGTCGTTCGACTGGAGGGAATGGATTGCAGGATTAGTTGGCTTTATTACAGTTTTCTTCTTCCTGGCTGTGTTTTATTATTGGAATGATAATTTATCTTCATTCTACCAAATATGGAAACCACTTGGCAACAAGTTTCCATCCGTTTTCAAAGTAAACTATAATGATTATCTGGTACTTATTCCGGTTGCCATCATTATCGTGCTGGCCTCATTGCAACTGAGGGAAAACTTTTTCAGAAGTTTCATCAGCACCCGCAAAGGATTTCAATTGTTGTTTTTCATGTTCATCATAGCAGGGGCCAGTTTTTACCTTAAACCCAACTTTAGAACCTGGCATTTTTTGCTTTGCGTACCCCCCGGGTCGGTATTGTTGGCTTATTATTTCAGCAATGCGAAAAAACGTTGGTTTTATGAAACACTGTTCGTATTGTTTGTATTATCTATCCAATACTTTCTTTTTGTTTAACCTTTTTTAACAAAATACTAGAACAATACTTAACAAAGATTAATAGCTTTGTGGCTGGGTTTTGCGAGGAATGATTTTTTTAATTATATGTTGCATCACCAGGATAGAAAGTATATCAAACAAATTTGTTTTGCGTTAAATAACATAAATGCACAGTTTAAGCATTGATATTGGTAACTCTTCAGCAAAGGTAGCTGTTTTTGCGGGGAAGGAAGTTGTTCATCATCAACGGTTAGCCAAGGTGGGTATATTGGATTTGGCGCAGTTAGTTGAAAAATTTTCTCCGAAAAAATCAATTATCAGTAGTGTAAACCAGGAAATAAATCAACTGGAAGAATACTTAAAAAAACATACCCAATACACCCGTTTTACTGCCACATTAACTAAAGGCGTTGAAAACAAATATAAAACACCAGCTACATTGGGTTTAGACCGTTGGGCCAGTATTTTAGGTGCAAATAGTCTGTTTCCAACAAATGCCTGTTTGGTAATTGATGCCGGAACCTGCATCACTTATGATTTGCTCACCGGCAAACAAATGTATTTTGGAGGGAGTATTAGTCCTGGAATTGCGATGCGGTTTAAAGCTGTGCATGAGTTTACCGGAAGGTTGCCTCTGGTAGAATGGAATCCGGGCGAGGCTATACCTGATGGGGAAGATACGCAGACTGCCATTAAAAACGGCGTTTTACGTGGGATCGTAAATGAAATTGAAGGCTTTATCGCCATAAATAATACAAAAGAAAGTGCCTTAAAGGTGATTATAACAGGTGGTGATGCTAATTTTTTGTTTAAGCAATTACAAAACAGCATCTTTGCCCCTCAAATTATACAAGATCCCTATATCGTATTAAAAGGATTAAATGAAGCTATTGCAGATTAAAATGTACAGAAGAATAAATTATATTGCAGCCATACTCGTTCTAGTTTGTGGTTTAGGTGCCCAGGCACAAGTGACCACTTCCTCTCCATATTCAAGATTTGGACTTGGAAATATAAAAGGCTCTTTGCTACCACAATTTAGGGCAATGGGCGGTATATCTACAGCCATAAATTCAGTAACTGGATTCAATAATATCAACATGCAAAATCCGGCATCCTACTCAGCAGTTACATTAACTACTATTGATGTAGGGATGAGTGCAGGTTTGACCAGTTTATCAAGAAATAACTTAACTGAAACGAGTTTCAACTCTACTTTCAGTCACCTGGCCTTTGCCGTACCTGTTAGCAGAAGATCGGCCTTAAGTTTTGGTATTCTTCCTTATTCTGATCTAGGCTACACCTATAGAAATACAGTTAAAATTGATACTACAAATGTAGATCAGCTGTATGAAGGAGAAGGTGGTTTATCAAAAGCTTATATTGGCTATGGTTACCGCATTGGCGATCATTTAAGAATCGGTGCAAATGCGGAGTATATCTTTGGAAATCTGTTAACTACCAGAGCTACTGAGTATGCTTCTGCCGGTGCCATCAATGCAAAACTGCAAAATAAAAATAGTGTAGGTGGACTAAATTATTCATACGGTATTCAGTATGATTTCAATATTGGCAAGAAAACTTCCATGACCTTGGGTTATTCAGGAAGCAATTCTGGTAAGCTGAATTCTACGCAAACTTTCTATGCCACTCAATATAGCAGAGATGCAAACGGAAACGAAAACACTGCGCTTGATACGTTGAGCTCCGTTGATAATGGTAAATCGAATTTAACTTTGCCTTTAACACATAATTTTGGTATCTCCATTAAACAAAGTGATAAATGGTTAATTGGTGCTGATTTTAGAATGAGCAAATGGGCTGCAACCAGCATCAACAATATCAATTCAGGTTTGCAGGATAGCTGGGGAGCATCATTAGGCGGGCAATGGACGCCAGACGCCACCTCGTACAACAGTTATATGAAACGTGTTGACTATCGTTTGGGCTTCAGCTACGATAAAACTTATATTCAGATCAACAATCAGGATATTAAACAAATGGGTGCTTCACTAGGCTTTGGTTTCCCATTGCCAAGTGCAAATGCCGGATCAGCGTTTTATAAAATTAACTTTACTACCGAGGTAGGCCAAAGGGGAACGTTAAACAATAACCTTGTAAAAGAACAATACATTAACTTCCATTTAGGGTTTACACTGAATGATACCTGGTTCCGTAAATACAGGGTAGATTAATGAAACTGAAGACTTTTTTATATGGTTCGATGCTCGGGTGGTCAATCTTTTTGACATCCTGTGGAGATGATGACCTAAAAAAAGCAAATTCAGTAGCCATTAATAAAATTACCTTTACCAGAGATCGAACAATTGGTGTAGAAGTTATTTACAGCGATTCTGCCCGGGTAAAAGCAAAAGGTAATGCACCCATTATGGATAAGATCACACCATCAGAAGGTGCGGTATATCAGGAAATGCCCAAGGGCGTCAATATCGATTTCTTTAATCCTAACGGAACCATTGATGGTAATCTGGTGTGCGATTACGCCATCCGCAAGGATCAGGATAAAAAAACGGAGTTCAGGAAAAACGTTGTTGTTAAAAACAGCAAAGGCGATACTTTCTCTTCCCAGGAATTAATATGGGATGAGATCAAAAAAATCTTTTATTCCACCCAAAGGGTTTATGTTAAAGGTGCTGATGGTAGCGAGGGTAATGGAATTAATTTCGTAGCGCCGCAGGATTTTAGTACCTATTCGATGGAAACAGGAAGCGGTGATTTAAATATGAAGGAAGGCATTGCTCCTTAACCAGTATCGAATTTTGAATGATCGCATGTGCGTTAATATCTATGTATTTCGTTCGCCATTTGCTCATTCTATCCTCCGCTTAAACGCTAATTTCAGCAGTTCTATTTGCTTAAAAATTAAACACTTGATAAATAAAATTTTGTGTTTTCTTTTTTGTGGCAAATTTGTATCTTGCGCCCTCTTAAAAAAAACTAAATAAATTTAAAGTACAATATGGGATTAATGACATTTTTGCGTAACCGTGCTGGCTATATCTTGGTCTTTGCAATCGGTTTTGCAATTGTTGCATTTTTAGTAGGCGATGCAATTAACGTGGGTAAGCCTTTTTGGTCGGCCAATCAAAAGGTAGTGGGTACGGTTGATGGAAATGATATCAGTATTGATGATTTTCAACCAAAAGTAGATCAAAGTTTAAACCAGTATAAACAACAATTCGGCGGAAGCTTAAATCCTCAAATGACAGCAATGGCAGTAGACCAGGCCTGGAATGCTGAATTGGCTGGTGTATTATTAAATAAGGAATATGAGCGTTTGGGCTTAACCGTTTCTGAAGATGAGTTGTTCGATTTATTACAAGGTCAAAACCCAAGTCCATTAATCAAACAATACTTTTCAAACCCACAAACTGGGCAAGTAGACCGTGCTACTTTGATGAACTTCTTAAAATCAAAAGATGCACAGGCTTTGCAACAGTCAAACATGTTGCAACAAGAGATTAAAAACCAATCGTTACAATCTAAATATTCAAACTTAATCCGTAACTCGGTTTATGTAACTTCATTAGAGGCTACAGATGAATATAACAATCGTAATAAACTGGCGAACTTCAAATATGTTGGTTTAGATTACAGCACTGTTGCTGATGCTTCGGTAAAATTAACTGACGCAGATTATTCGGCTTATTATGATGAAAATAAAGCTCGTTTTAATAACCCTCAGGAATCACGTTCTTTTGATTACGTGTCATTCAGCATTCGCCCAACTGTTGCAGATTCGGCAGCTGTTAAAGCGCAAATTGAAAAAATTGCAGCTGATTTCCAAGTTTCTAAAAACGATTCACTTTTCGCAGCCATCAATTCTGATGTGAAAGTGCCTTATACTTATTTATCAAAAGGTAAACTAGGTGATCCGGCTTTAGACTCAGCAGTTTTTGCTTTGCCAGCCGGAAGTTTTTACGGTCCGAAATTAACCGGAAACTCTTACAAATTAATTAAAGTTATCGATACCCGTTTTTCTCCAGATTCAGTTAAAGTGAAACACATTTTAATTGATCCAGCTAAAGTTGGTGGAGATGATAAAGCAGCTAAATTAGCTGACTCTTTAAGAGGCTTGATTTCAAAAGGTGGCAACTTTGCGGAGCTTGCTAAAACTTACAGTGTTGATGGATCAAAAGACCAAGGTGGTTCACTACCATCTTTCACTCGCGGTCAAATGGTTCCTGAATTCGAAAATGCTGCTTTCAATGGAAAAGCAGGAGATTTGAAAGTAGTGAAATCTCAGTTCGGATACCATATCATGAGCATCGAAAGACAGATGGGTAATTCGAAAGTTGCAAAGCTTGCGTATATCGAGAAAGCATTGGGTGCAAGCAGCAAAACACAACAAGCAGCTTATAAGGCAGCAAGTAATTTCCTTAACGAAGTTAAAGGCAAAGATTTCGCCAAGTACGCTCAGGAAAAAGGATTAAAAGTTTCAGTTGCCGATAAAATTGGTGCAACTCAAGGTTTTGCGGCAGGATTAGATAATCCTCGTAAGTTAATTCAGGATGCCTATGCTGCGGATCAAGGTGATGTATTGCCTGAAATCTACACCATGACGAATGAATATGTAGTGGCTCGTTTAACTGCTGTTAATCCAAAAGGTGTTTTACCTTTAGAGGCTGTGAAAAAAGAAATTCAACCATTGGTTCTTAATGCTGTTAAAGCAAAATTATTAAAGGATAAATTAAATGGTGCCGGCAAAGGCAGTTTAGATCAAATTGCATCTAAAGTTGGGGCTCCGGTTAATCCAGTTCAAAATATTGTTTTTGCTAACCCGGTAATTCCAGGTGTGGCACAAGAAAATAAATTGGTGGGTAGTGTATTTGGTGCGCAGCCAGGTAAAGTTTCTGCACCAGTAGCAGGTGAACGTGGCGTGTATGTTTTCTCTGTTGATGGATTTACTAATCCGGCACCAATTGCAAACATGTTCAAACAAAAAGAGAGCATGTTATTAAGCTTAGGTCAGCGTTCAGGTCAGGCTGCTTTCCAGGCATTGATTGATAATGCTACTATAAAAGACAATCGTGTGAAATTCTATTAATCAGAAATTCCGTAAATTTGCAACCGTTCCGATGTTTAACCGGAACGGTTTTTTTATTTATAGCCATGGAGATTCAGGAAAATATCATCAATAAAGTAGCGAATAGTGGTTTAATCACTTTAAACCTGGAGGATTTTTATCATAAAGGAGAAAGAGTGCTTTATGATATTAAGGATAATCTTTTCCACGGACTGATGTTGCGGGAAAAAGATTTCAGGGCATTTATCAAGGAGCACGATTGGGCTCAATATCAGGGTAAAAACGTAGGCATCATCTGCTCGGCGGATGCAATTGTTCCCACCTGGGCCTACATGCTCCTGGCAAATAAATTACAGCCTGTGGCAAACGAAGTAGTATTTGGTGATTTAGCGACACTTGATGCGGTGATGTTCACCAAAGCATTGGCAAAAATAAATCCACAAGATTATGCAGATGAGCGTGTGGTGGTGAAGGGTTGTGGCGATATTGATATTCCGGTTTCTGCTTATGTAGAAGTGACTAACTTGCTCACGCCAGTAGTCAAAAGTATTATGTTTGGAGAGCCATGTTCAACTGTTCCTGTATATAAAAGAAAAGATTAAATGTTGCAGTCGTGGCCGGCATTTTTGTATTTAAGTATGTGCGTTAGCAGTGTTGTGCTTCCCCAAAAATTTGTTAGGCCGGATTAGCGTAAAACGGGGCGTTTATGCTTTGGCTTAGCTATTTGCCAAAGTAAATGCTTATTTAATCTTGATATAAGGTCAGTGAATTTTGAATGTTGGTTTGCTTTTTGCATATATTTCGTGAGGTTATATGACGTTGAAGCTATTTATTCGTTATAGTATCCGTACACAAACGAAACACACAAACAAATGAAAAAATTAATTCTATTATTTATCCTGACCATCGGTGTAACTGGCGTTCATGCCCAGGAATTGCCGCTCAAGAAAGAACCGGTTTTTCAGGAAGGGGAAACTTTACAATATAAGTTAAGGTATGGATTTATCACCGCCGCGGAGGCAACAATCAAAGTAACCAATTCTGATCTTGTATTTGATAATAAACCCACCTATAAGTTAACCGTTGATGCGCAAACTTCAGGCACTTTCGATGTATTCTACAAAATCAGAGATCACTATGATTCCTATATCGACAAGAAAGATTTATTGCCTTATTTTTATCAGGAGAACATACGGGAAGCCAGTTATAAAAGACAGGATAAAGCCCGTTTTAACCAGGACGCTAAGAAAATTGTTTCAAACCGGGGCAACTTTAATACCCCAACCAATCAGACATTTGATTTAGTATCTGCTTATTATTTTGCCCGGAGTTTAGACATATCAAAACTCAAAGTAGGGGATAGCTTTAAACTGAATTATTTCCTTCAGGATGAGGTTTCGGCGTTGGAAATTGAATACGTAGGAAAAGAAACCATCAAAAGTAAATTGGGGAATATCCGGTGCTTAAAATTCAGTCCGTCCATTAAACCAGGGCGTATTTTTAAAAAGGATAGTCGTTTGTATCTTTGGGTGACAGATGATGGAAACCGTGTGCCGGTAAAAGCACAGGTTGAAATCCTGGTGGGTGCGGTAACCATGGAGTTAAAATCAGCCGCAGGCTTAAAATATGCGTTAGCAAAAGAATAATGATGATAGAAGTGGAACAAGTGCTCGTGCACGAAGATGTTTTAAAAGAGAACTTTGTATGTAATTTAAGCAAATGCAAAGGAATCTGTTGTGTGGAGGGTGATTCGGGTGCGCCATTGGATCATGATGAAACTGCGGTGTTGGAAGAAATCTATCCAAAGATCAAACATTTGCTTCACGAAAAGGGCATTAAGGCTATTGAGGAACAAGGCGTTTACGTGGTAGACGAAGATGGTGACTTAACGACCCCTTGCGTAGATCAAAATAAAGAATGTGCTTATGTGTTATTTGAAGGCGGCATTACCAAATGCGCCATTGAAAAAGCATATGAGCAGGGAATCGTGGATTGGCAAAAACCAATCTCCTGCCATTTATACCCTATTCGCATTACCAAATACCCTGAGTTTGAGGTGCTGAACTACGATCGCTGGCATATCTGCCACGACGCATGTACCTTTGGACGAGAATTAAAAGTTCCGGTGTATAGCTTTTTAAAAGGACCGCTGATCAGGAAATATGGCGAAGATTGGTACAAAGAATTGGAAAGTTCTGTAGCAGCGATGTAAACCAAGTATTTCATCATGGTGATCCATAGCTATCCCTTTTTTAAGATCATTTATTAAAAAGTACGGATTCATTGGCGTTTTTCAACAAGTTACACATGCCTTAAAATGCCTTCATCATGCCTTAGACTATGACGTTGATATGGATAGGAGAGCGGCATGCTGTGACAGCATTTCTGCTTTATTATATTTATATAAAAGGGTTTTAGATGTCTATAAGATAAACGGGATCGGTCTGGCGTTTTTGAATAGGTATATTATCGAAACAGGAGGTACATCACAAATGCAAAGCAAATGATTCCTCCGATCATCACTATCAGACAGCCTAATCTTCTCATTAAATATCGGGACGATTTTAAGTTTTTGCTAAACTAACTAATTATTCCGCTTTTTAAAATTTCTCAGCATTACTTTATATCAATAATTCAGCGTAAGCCTCTGTTTCACCAAATGGGCATATATATTATCCATTCGAAACCCTTAAGCGGGGAGTTAAGTTAGTCATATAGCGTCATTTAGTTGTTTGTTTCCATAAACTATCTTATTTTAGCCGACTGAAAATCATTTAATGACTGTGAAAAAAATTCTAATTACTGGTGGGGCAGGCTTTATTGGCTCTCACGTAGTCCGCCGTTTTGTAAATAATTACCCAAATTACGAAATCGTTAACCTTGATGCTTTAACCTATGCAGGTAATCTGGCAAACTTAACTGATATCGAGAACAAACCTAATTATAAATTTGTAAAGGTTGATATCACTGATGCAGTTGGAATTTTGGACTTGTTTAAAGCGGAAAACTTTGATGCAGTAATTCATTTGGCAGCAGAAAGTCATGTAGATCGCTCCATCGCTGATCCTACAGCTTTCGTGATGACCAACGTCATTGGAACAGTAAATTTATTAAATGCTGCACGCGAATACTGGAAAGGTAGTTACGATCAAAAGCGTTTCTATCACGTAAGTACTGATGAGGTATATGGCGCATTAGGCGAAGAAGGAATGTTTACCGAAACCACTTCTTATGATCCACATAGCCCATATTCCGCATCAAAGGCAAGTTCTGATCATTTTGTAAGGGCATATCATGATACTTATGGAATGGATTGTGTGATTTCGAACTGTTCTAACAATTATGGCTCTCATCACTTCCCAGAGAAACTGATCCCGTTAGCCATCAATAATATTAAAAATAATAAACCTGTGCCTGTTTATGGTAAGGGCGAAAATGTACGCGATTGGTTATGGGTGGAAGACCATGCCCGTGCGATCGATGTAATTTTTCATAATTCGAAAACTGGTGACACCTATAACATCGGTGGACACAATGAGTGGAAAAACATTGATTTGATCAATTTATTGTGCACCATCATGGACCAGAAATTGGGCCGTGAAGCAGGTGAATCAGCTAAATTAATCACTTATGTAACTGATCGTGCAGGCCATGACTTGCGTTATGCTATTGATTCATCTAAGCTGCAAAATCAATTGGATTGGGTGCCAAGTTTACAGTTTGAAGAAGGTTTAGCCAAAACGGTTGACTGGTATCTTCAAAATGAAGATTGGTTAAACAATGTTACTTCAGGTAATTATCAGTCTTATTACGATAAACAATACAGCAATAAATAATGGAAATCGAACAGACGGGTTTAAAAGACTGTATTATCATCAAACCGAGAGTTTTTGAAGATCCAAGAGGATATTTTTTTGAAAGCTTCAATAAACAAACTTTCGAAGAGAAAACAGGATTGTCTGGTAATTTTGTTCAGGATAACCAATCCTATTCTTCCTATGGTGTCATCAGAGGTTTGCATGCACAAACGGGTGCATTTGCGCAAGCAAAGTTAGTCCGTGTAACTAAAGGGGAAGAGTGTGTACGT
>NZ_AJLG01000119.1 GCF_000258495.1 Pedobacter agri PB92 | reverse complement strand
AGCGGTGTACTGAACATATGGAACGATGGCACTTGCAACATTATAGTTATTTACTCCAGCTTTACTGGTTGATGTAGCCAGCAGAGACGCTAAAGTTGGCGTAGTTACTTGGTTAGGGTTTTTAGCAACGTTATCAAAATAGCTGTCTTTACAGCCTTGAAGTGCAATACTTGCCGTCAAAACCGATAATACTGTATATTTTAAAATCTTTTTCATCATGATCAAATTAAAAACCAACATTTAGAGAAAACATAATTGTACGGGCAGTTGGATAGGTAAATCCGGCTGAACCATCATTGTTACTACCCGCATCATACGAACTTGACTCCGGATCTACACCGTAATATTTGGTCCATAACCAAAGGTTATTTCCTGTTACTGAAACCGAAGCAGATCTGATTGCTTTTTTAGGCAACCAATTTGTTGGCAAAGCATAACTTAAACTCGCAGAACGAAGGCGAACCCAAGATGCGTCTGTTACAAAAGGCTCAGAAACGTTTCTGTAAAATCTGCGGTAGTAACCTTCACCATAATCTACACCATCAGGACCGAAACGCTGACCTAACCAAACTTGCTTTGTATTTGGCGTTCCATTTGCAAGCACACCTTCAAACGTTCTGAATGATCTTCTGTCGGCAGTGTAATCTGGCAAACCGAAAGCAGAATAAAAATCTTCCAGCCAGTTATATTTTTCGAAGCCTAAACGGGCATCAAACAAAACATTCAAACTAAAACGTTTGTAGCTAAAGTTATTCCCCATACCGATAACATAATCTGGTTGTGAGTTACCTAAAATTCTTTGTGTACCACCAGAAATGATCGGGAAGCCATCAGCTCCAATAAGCAA
This sequence comes from Pedobacter agri PB92, assembly GCF_000258495.1. Taxonomy (GTDB): domain Bacteria; phylum Bacteroidota; class Bacteroidia; order Sphingobacteriales; family Sphingobacteriaceae; genus Pedobacter; species Pedobacter agri. The sequence continues at coordinate 14,549 of NZ_AJLG01000119.1, read as the reverse complement.
TGGCAAATTTTTATCCAAGAAGTTAGGGTCTTGAGGTTGTCCACCTGAATACCTGTTAAAATACGAACCGTAAATGTTACCAAAAGCCTGCCCTTCAACCAATTTCATGGTCACACCAGCATTTCCATAACCCCTTGCGGCGCCATAAATAATATCAGTAGGTAAGTAAAGGATTTTGTTTCTATTTGCTGATACATTTAAGTTAACACCCCATTTAAAATCTTTTCCATCAATAGGTTTTCCATTGATCACCAATTCGACCCCTCTGTTACGAATATTACCAGCGTTGATTGATGTGGTTACATAACCTGTTGCTGAGGTAATTTGTGCCTGGATAATCTGATCCTTACTCAATGAATAATAATATGTAAAATCAAATCCTAAACGACCCTTAAAAAAAGACATCTCCAAGCCGGTTTCGAAAGTATTTGTAAATTCAGGGCGAAGGCTTGGATTTCCGAGGTTAGACGCAAGCGTTAAACCTGTGGTTCCCGTTGGTAAACTGCCATAAGTAGCAAAACCTGACGATGCACCTGCATAAATTGGTGCGTCTTTTCCAAGTTTAGCATACGATAATCTTAACTTAGCCTGGCTAATTGCCGACGGAAGTTTAAATTGGTCAGAAAATACGTAACTAATACTTGCTGATGGATAAAAGAATGACCTGTTTTCTTTAGACAGGGTTGACGTGATATCATTTCTACCAGTTAAGGTTAAAAATAAGTAGTTTTTATAATCGAAAGTAGCCTCTCCAAAATAACCTACTAATCTTTTCTGCGTGATGGATTGCGAAACGCTAATTACTTTTGCATTGGCTAGGTTGAAGAAGTTGTAAATGCTCAACTGACTTCCTAAACTACCGATATTTTTTAATCGGCTATCATACATCTCCTGTCCCAATCTCAACGTACCGTTAATATCACTTGTTATTTTTGAAGTTAAGGTTGCTAAGAAAGTACCATTTAGTGTTCTAACTTTTGAATTATACTCGCCATAGAATCCCTGGTCATTGTCATACACCTGTTCGCCGGTAATGCCCATTGGGCCCGGTGCAGTTCTTACACGGTTATCATTATAGGTATCTAATCCAAAACGGTATGAAAAGTTCAACCATTTGGTTGGCTCATAAGTTAATGCTGCTCCGCCAATGAAACGATTCACATCACTTTTCAGCTGGTTCGTTTCTGTTCCCCAAATTGGGTTATTTGTTCCAATATACTTTTGCGTACCATTTTCGTTGATGTAATCTGCAACATCATAGCGAGGCGACCAATATGCCAAACCTTCACCAAACCGATCTGCACTGTAAGTATAACCACCTGCATTGCTAAAGTTCATATTCACTGAAGCTTTAAACTTAGGGCTAATGGTGATATCGGTATTTAACCTACCTGAAAGATTTTTATAATCAGTATTTGGCATCATGCCTTTTTGATAGAGTTGCGATACTGAAGAGAAAAACTTTACCGCTTCACTTCCACCGGCTACTGAAACTGAGTTTTTAATCTGTTGACCCGTTCCAAAAGCTCTGTCATAATTGTCGTAAAGTTGATCCGGATGTGTTGGATCAAGTAGTTTTGCTTCAGCTATTGTTGGCCCCCATGCTGGCCCAATACCGCTTGGCGGATTTGCATAAACACCTAAAACACCCTGAGTATATTCAGTTTGAACAGCAGGTTTCTTCAAAACCTCATCAAAACCATAACTACTATTTAAATTGATGCTCAAGGCGCCTGCAGCACCTCGTTTAGTGGTGATAACCACTACGCCATTTACACCTCTTAGCCCATATAAAGCGGTTGCCGCACCGCCCTTTAAAATATTGATTGTTTCAATATCTTCCGGATTAATATCAGATGCTCTGTTGCTTACTCCTCTGGCTCCGTAAGCGGTGCCACCCGGATTTGCGCCCAATGTAGAGGTAGAATTATCAATCTGAACGCCATCAATAACATAAAGCGGATCACTTGGAATACTTGGATCGATGGAGTTAACACCTCTGATTCTAATATTCGCACCTTGACCAGGGCCACCGCCCATACTGGAAATGGTTGCACCTGCAACTTTTCCTTGCAAAGCATTGATCAAGTTAGGTTGGTGGTTGAAGTTTAAAGCTTTGTTGTCAACCTGTTGTGCAGCATAACCAAGTGATTTCGCCTGTCGGGTAATCCCTAATCCGGTAGAAACCGTTACCTCTTCAAGTTGTTGCGAATCTGAAGCAAGTGCCAGGTTTACGGTGGTTCGATTCCCTACTGTAACCTCCTGTGTTTTGTAACCAATTAAGCTAACTACTAAAACCGCGTTTGAGGAAGAAACCTGAATGGTGAAGTTTCCGTTTCCATCTGTTGAGGCTCCGGTATTTGCCCCTTTGACTTTGATACTTGCTCCAGGTAAAGGTCCGTTATCATCTGAAGAAGTGACTTTCCCTGTGATGGTTTTTACTTGCGCAAATGACGAAATGCCAACAAGCAACATACACACGAAAAGTAGCGAGGTAAAGATTTTTCTCATATCTCTATTGTTTAGGTTAATGTTTGTTAGTTAAATGCAATATATAGTTTTTAAAAATAAATTGCCGCATAAAACCTAAGCAAAAACTCAACACCTTCAAGCAAAAACCACAAAACACCACAGATTATCACTACAAGGGCATTAAGCCTAAAAATAAACTGCAAAATCAGGCATAAAAAAATACATTACTGCAAAAAGTTAACAAAAAACAAATCCACTAAGTGTATTTTTTACACACTACACAAAAAAAGTCCCCGATTTTACAACCGGGGACTTAAATTTATAATTGATTTGGGTTTTTATTGTTGTACACCGCCCATTCCACCACCACCTTGTTGCTGGTCTTGCTTAATGTCGTCGTTTTTGATTTTCTTTTTCTCCGTGAATTTCAATTTACCAAAGCTATAGCTAAAGTTAACACCAAAAGAACGTAAAGGATAGTAAACATTGGTACTTTGATAAAGTGTACTTACTTTATTGCCAACAGTTGTAACCGAATTGTTTACTGTTTTGATGTGTAAATCACGGGTGAAAGGATTTAAGGTATTGATACCAATTGAACCCTTTTTATTTAAAATATCTTTTTTGAAGGATGCACCATAGAACACCATGGCATCAGTTTTACCTTGATAGGTTCTTCTTGGCGAATTAACAACACCAAACAATTCAAAATTATAGCCTTTACCAAATCCATAAGCTGATCGTCCGAAAATGTTATAATTTAAAAATGTTCCTGTACTTACGCCTGTTTGAGTATTGCTTACTTCGTAAGTATTTACGCCCAGGTTGGTCATCAATGTCCATTTTGGTTTCGGGTTGTAAGATGCAAAAACATTTGCTCCATAAGTTTGTGCGGTACCTACGTTAATATAGGTTGTTAATGTTTTATCAAAACCATTCTCTCTTAATGAAATAATTGAACTTTCAATTACATCGCCAGTTCTGCGGTAAAACACCGAGGCGTTAATCACAGATCCTTTGATGAAAGTAGAATAGCCTAACTCGAAGTTATCACTTAACTCAGGATCTAACGTAGGTTCTCCTTGTCTGATATTAAACTGATCACTTTCGTTACGGAAAGGATTCAGGTAAGCTAAACTTGGTCTTTGTACCCTACGGTTATAACTTAATTTTAAAGTTGCATTACCTTTTAGAGTTTGTGAAATGATGGCACTCGGGAATAAGTTAAAATAGTCGTTTTTCTGAATTCCACCTTGTGCGTTATTAAATCCGATACTGGTATATTCAGATCTTAATCCGCCTTTAAAGTTTAGCTTTTTACTCAGCTTAAAGCTAATTACGCCATAAGCGGAAGCTACATCCTGGTTGTAATCGAAATTTTGGTTTGCATTATTTGAAAACGCACTGCTGATGTCGCGAAAAATTCCTTTAGCTCCAACTTCCAGAATAGTTGACTTTGTGAAAGGATAAGTGTAATCCGTTTGAACAGTATATTCTTTGTTTTTACCAGTATTATCGTTGTTTACTGCCGGAAAATTACTGCCAATAATTTCGTTTTCAAACTCAGTGGTATTCCTGCCTGAAGATAATTGACCAGCAATAGTAAACTCCTCTCCTTCTTTTTTCGTAGTGTGTTTATAGTCCACATTCCAATCGAAGTTGTTAAAGCCCATATCCATTGAACTAATGTTTCTGAATTGTGCTCCGTTTAAGATATAATTAGCACTTCCTGGACCTCCATTAGAGAAATTATTATACTTAATGGTGGAGCTTAGATTATTGTAAGCATTAAAATCGTAATCAGCACCGAAGCTACCATTATACCCATTACGGCTCCATTTTGACACACCATCCTGAAAAATACTGGTGACATTTGTTTTGCCAACAGAATCTGTTCGAGTATTGTTTTCAAATAAAACTCTTGAATCCTGAGCATAAGCAAGGTTGGCACCCAAACTTGTATTAACACTTAAGCGCCCTGTTTTTGCCGTTAGATTAAATGCACCATTATTTTGACGGGTTCCGGCAGATAAATTTACCGTACCACTTACACCTTGCGCATTTGATTTTTTAGTGATAATATTGATAATACCTCCAGAACCTTCTGCATCATACTTCGCTGATGGACTGGTTATCACCTCAACACTTTTAATTTGCTCTGCAGGTATCATTTTCAAAGCATCGGAAACGCTGCTTGCCATGGTACCAGAAGGTTTTCCATTAATCAACACACGAACGGCACCACCACGAAGCTGAACATTACCATCAACATCCACAGAAAGCATAGGCACTTTACGCATCACATCTGTAGCATCGCCACCAGCATTTGTACCATCGGCCTCTGCATTATAAACCATTCTATCGATTTTATTTTCGATAACGGCTTTGGTTCCCTGAACCTGAACATCGGCAAGTGTATTTTCTGAGGAAGAAATATAGATTGTTCCTAAGTTTTGATCAGGCTTAGCTGGTGTTGTAGTAACCAAAATAGATTTGGTTTTGTAGCCCATAAAACCAATCATTAATTTATAAGCATCTGGCGCAACATTTTGCAATGATAATTTACCTTTTGGGTCAGTTACCCCACCATTTACCGATTTATTATCCTTTACAGCGATTAGCGAAACTGTTGCATAATCAATGGGTTGTTTTGTTACTGAATCTAAAATAGTAGCTGTGATACGACCGAAAACTGTTGGCTTCTTAGCACCCCCACCAAAACCACCTGCAGGAAACTGTGCATGTGCGTTTATAAAAATTCCGACAGAGAGGATTAAGAGTAAAATTCTTTTCATGTTAATTTGTTAGTATTTGGTATTAGTCTGCGCAAGTTGCAATTTGTTACAACAGAGTAGAATACTTTTTACGCGACTTCGTTAATTTAGTCGGCAAAGGTGCGACTTTTATCGGTAAAAAAGATGTCAGATTAAAAATGTTTGGTGAATGATGTATTTCTCCAAAAAAAATGGATAATTAGCCATCGCTTATTATCCATTCCAGTATTTATTAACTTTATAATTAAAACTCAATTCCTCATTACCATCTTCAAATTAATATAAGTAGATATTATCTCGAAGTATTATTTGGCCTCGTATAAACCAGTTGCATTACATTGATGTTGCGCATGGCGAAAGCGGCCTCACAATAGTTTAAGTAATAATTCCATTTGCGGATGAAATTTTCATCAAAACCTAAGGCTTTAACTTTATCCAAATGTTTGTTAAATTCCAGATACCAAAGATGGAGTGTTTTTGCATAATCTAAACCCATATCCTTCAAATCGACCATGGTCAAATCTCCGGTATTATTAATGGCTTTATTGATTGCAGAAACCGACGGCAACAGTGAGCCCGGAAAGATGTGTTTTTGAATCCAATCTACCCCGTTTCGTAATTTATCATATCGGCTATCTGGAGAAGTAATCACTTGAAAAGCGAAAATACCGTCTTTTTTCAGCAACGATTGGCATTTCTCAAAGTAAGTTTCCAAATATTGATGACCGACGGCTTCTAACATTTCAATGGAAACAATCTTATCAAACGTACCTTCGATTTTGCGGTAATCCTGAATGATGATTGAAACCCGATCTTCAAGTTTCTCTTCCTTTACTCTTTGTAGAGCAAGTTTTTGCTGTTCCTTTGAGATGGTTACTGACGTAACTTGACAGCCGTAGTTCTTTGCCAAAAAAATTGCATTGCCTCCCCAACCACTGCCAATTTCCAGAACATGATCTGTAGCTTTAACCTTTAATTGTTTCGCAAGGCGATCATATTTGGCATATTGCGATTCTTCCAAACTGACCTGATCATTAATAAAATAACCGCTTGAATAGGTCATGGTTTTATCTAAAAATGTTGCAAAGAAATCATTGTTAAGATCGTAATGTGCTGAAATATTTTTCTGTGAACCGGCAAGCGTATTTGCCCTGCGGACATGGGCAAGCTTGTTTACCATTTTAAAAAGGTTAAGCGCAATTGATTTTGCTTTGCTTCCGGTAACCGAAGGTGCATTTTCGATATTTAAGAGCACCCACTTAATTACGTTTGTAATACTCGAAGTATCCCAAAGGCCCAAAGTATAACCTTCTCCAAAGCCGATATCGCCGTACAAAGCTATTGATTTGAAAAAATCAGGATGGTTCACCTGAATATTGGCAGAAATTTTGTCTTCATGGTTACCAAAAGTGAGTGTTTCACCATTGGGCAAGGAAAGCTCCAACTTACCTAGGGTCATTTTGGAAAGCGAATTTAATACCACTTTTTCAAAAAAACCAATATGTGTTTTGGTGGCGGCAAGCGTACTCATAATCTAAATCTATTTTGTTTGTGGTTTATAGGGCTTATATACGTTGCGTTGCAGTTCAGGGTTTTCAGCTTTTGGGTGAAATGGTATTTTTTTCATCCACAATTTAAAGGCCTGCCAATGAATCATGCCCATCACCTGCAATGGAATAAAAGGAATAGAAAAAAAATATTTTAGCAAGCTGGCATCGGTTAATGGTTTACTGCTACCTAATAAAGTGCTGATAAAAAACCGCTTACCGTTCTTATCAATGTCGTCTATTTTAATCTCCAGCTTCTCTCCGGGGATTTTCAGATTAAAATCAAAGGAATCGTCGTGATCAATAAATGGCGAAACGTAAAAATATTTTGTCGTAATTTTTTTGAAGCGATCACCATCCAATTCTTCTTTGCCAAAGAAAAAAAGTTTCATTTCGCGATAGGTATTGCTAATTTCTGCAACACAACACACCGGATTTTCATTTTCATCAAAACAGAAATAGAATGAAACCGGATTGAAATTATACCCTAAAACATTGAGATTGGTTAGCAACTTAATTTTCAGTTTTGTTCCATCAACACCATAACCCTTTAAATAACTTTCCAAATGCTGGCGAATGTTTTTTGTTGAATCCGGATTATTTCTTGGCAATTGTAAATGTTCCGAATCGCGAAATGAAAACAGGTTAAATTTGTTGCGACTAAACCACCGAAGTTTTTTTGCCAGCAAATCAATCTCGTCTAAATCAATATAAAACATATATACATTGTACCAAAATGTATGTTTTTTTGGTGCCAGCCGATGGTGCATGACTTTGGCAGTGTATATGTTGGATATAAGATGTGAAATGGATGATGGATGATGGGACATATTCGTTAAACCGGATTCAAAAATTTCTATTTACTAGATGAAATCTTAATGGTAGTAAATATTTTCTTCAACTCTAATGCTTCTCCTTTAAACCTTTCAAAATCTATTTTATATTTATCATCAGGATAAAGCTCACTTAGTGTCTTTAACCAATAAACACTTTCTCTCGCTTCTCTGTAAGAAATTCCAATCTTATAACTGAAATCTCGTTTACTAAACGCTCCTTGAGCTTCTTCATAATTTGCACCTATTGATGTTGAACACCTGCTTAACTGTAACATGGGTACTTTATAAATAAAATTATAAGGAAGTGTGCTTAAGAATTTCAACACATCAACGCCAAAGCGAAATGTTCTTTCTAACAATTGAGTAGTTTTTTCGTTCATCTTTAAAAAATTAATACATAATATTTCGAAGGATGACCAATTAAAACTAACAAAAAAAATGGAGAACGTAAAGATGTAAGATGAATGACGGAATTGAAATGGCTTCATTAGTTAAATCGTCATAACCATTATCCATCTAAAACAGTCCATCAACATCATGCTACCCCATTCCCATCTTACATTTTCCATTAAACATAATGCTACTCCATTTTCCATCTCACATCTTACATATTAACTCATTAAACACCTTACATCTTTAAACATAAATCCACTGCACTTTTATACGCATCTTCATGAAAACCATATTTAAAATAACTTCCGCAGTAGTAAATAGGGCCATTTTCATTTAACTCATGTAATCGCTCTTGTGCCCGCATGGCCGGAACGTCAAATAAAGGATGATGGTAATCTATTTGCTTTATGACTTTATCCGCACTTAAAGTTGCCGAAGGGTTAATAGAAACAAAGTAATTCGTTTTCTTAGAAACACCCTGCAAATTATTCATCCAATAAATAGTGCTTGGCAACAATTTATCGCCTTGTTTTTCTACACGATAATTCCAACTGCTCCAGGCCAGTTTAGCTTTTGGCATTTGCTCTTCATCGGTATGCACCACGGCTTGATTAAGCTGATATTTAAACTTCGATAGCAATTCCGTTTCTAAAGTTGTTTTATTTTTTACGGTTTCAAAAGTTTGGTCTGCGTGGCAGGCCATAATCACCTTGTCAAATTCAAAACGCTCGTTTATTGAATTTACCACCTCTACCTTTCCGTTCTCTAATCGTTTTACGGAAACAATTTTATTATTAATTTTAATTCGATCGCGGAATGGTGAAATTAGTTTTTCACGGTAAGCCTGACTTCCATTTTGCAAAGTGTACCATTGGTGCTGTGTATCTAAACCTAAAAAACCGTGATTTTTAAAAAAACGGATTAAAGTTACCGCTGGAAAATCTAAGATCTGTTCCATTGGTGCACTCCAAACCGCTGCACTCATGGGAATCAGGTATTGCCAAAGCATATCATCGCTATAACCAAATTCTTTGAAAAACTTACCAATGGAATAATCTTGGTATGCTGGTTGATCTAAAATTTCGATGCTTTGTTTGTTGAAACGATTAATCTGCATCAACATTTTCAGGTAAGAAATATTAAAGATATTCTTCCGCTGTGCGAATAAATGGTTTAAACTGGAACCGCTGTATTCTAACTTTTTTGGCAGAAACTGAACACTGAAAGACATATCGGTTTTGATTACTGGTGCGGCAATCTCAGCAAACATTTCCGTCAGATTTGGATAAGTTTCATAGTTAAAAACCATGAAACCAGTATCTAAATAAATGGGTTTACCATCTACTTCGAGTGTAATTGTATTGGTATGACCCCCAATATAATCGCCTTGCTCAAAAACTGTGATATCGTATTGATGTTGCAGCTTATGGGCGCAACCCATTCCTGCTATTCCGGAGCCAATAATGGCTAATTTTTGCATTTTCTTAAATTAAATTGAATATTTGGCTTCAGTCCTTTAGCTTTCCTTTAAGCTGTTTTTTCAAACAAATAATGACAAACCATCCATTCGTTTCCCTTATTATAATTAAATAACTCGGCACAACTCATGTAAAATAAACGCCAGTAAACCCACCATTTCACGGCCTGATCTTTACCATAAGTGTTTTCCAGAATTGGCATGATTTCTTGTTTGTGCTTATCCATATTACTAAGCCAGGCTTCAGAAGTTTTTCCGTAATTGGTTCCGTTTACTACCCAATGCCTGGCAATTTTAAGATCATCATTGAAATAGAAAAATAAATGGTTGGAAGGCATAATACCACCTGTAAAAAAGTATTTGCTCATCCAATCGGTTTCATCAATTACCTCGAATTTGTATGCCAGCGTTTTATGCGTAAAAATGTGAACGAACAATTTTCCGTCAGGTTTTAAGAAACCGGCAACCTTGTTCAGCAAAAATTTATAATTACGCATGTGTTCAAACATCTCAACAGAAACCACCCTATCAAAAGTATCTGCAATGGTAAAAGTATTCATATCAGCAGTTAAAACGGTTAAGTTTTGAATGCCTCGTTGCTTCGCCATTTCATCAATAAAAACTTTTTGCGTTGCTGAGTTTGAAACTACAGTAAAGGTGCTTTCAGGAAACTTCGACGACATGTACAATGATAGCGAACCCCAGCCACAGCCCAGTTCCAGCACATTCTGACCACTTTGCAAATCTGCCCGTTCGCAGGTTAAAGCCAGCATATCATCTTCCGAGGTATCAATATCCTTTACGCCCGGTTTCCAATAACCGCTGCTATATTTCAGATTTTTGCCTAAGCAATACTGGAAAAATTCTGTAGGTAATTCATAATGTTGCTCGTTAGCCTCGGAAGTATTTACCGCAATTGGCGACTGTTTTAACTCGGCAACCAGATCCATAAATTTCTCTTGCTGCAAAGCTTCATCGCCTAAGGTTTCATCATCTAAACGTTGTTTGCAAAGTTTCCTAATCCCCATACGCAGAGCGGTATCAGGAAGTTTGTCGTTTTCTAAAAGTTTATCGTACCACATTTGAGTTGTAAATTATATTTAAAAGTGATCGGTTCGGATGCAAAACCAGGGTATAAGGTTTAGGCCTGTAATCCACTACCGCTAACTTTTATAACCTTTTTTCCATGGGAAAAAGGCCGAAGTTGTTTGCTGGTATTTTTTGTAAGCTTCGGGTTTGCTCCTTAAATTTTGTTCTTCATTGTTTGGAACACCTGTAACCCGGGTTAATAGATAGAAAATTATTGCCGGACTGATGATGGCGAGGATGCCCCATGGCGACGCTAATGCGAAGATGAAATATGCCATCCAGGTTAACCATTCAAAAAAATAATTGGGGTGGCGACTGTAATACCACAAACCTGTATCGCAAACCTTTCCTTTGTTTTTGGGATCTTTTTTAAAAGCAGCGAGCTGTTTATCGGCAACCATTTCACCCACAAAAGCAATTGCCCAAATGGCCAAGCCGACATATTCCAAAATAGAAATTTCTGTAGAGGTATTGGCTGTGATAATAAAAAACGGGATAGCGAGAATTACATTAGAGATGGCTTGAAACTGAAAAAAGACAAAGAAGTTTCGGTCGGCATTTTCGCCCCACTCACGGCGAAGTTGCTGATATCTGCCTTCCTCTTCATCTAAATGACCGATTACCCTTTGCCACAAATGAATACCTAATCTCAATTCTGCAATTAAAAAAATAGCACAAATTAAAATCTTGCGCATTTCATAACCTTCAGCTAAAAAGAAAGTGATAATGGTAATTACTGGAAAATTTAGCGCCCAAAAAACATCTACTATACCAGCATTTCTAATTTTTTTTCGCCCATAACCAAACCAATACCATAATGGTACAGCAAGCAATTAACGAAATGAGTGCAATAAATAGTAGATGTTGGTAATCCATTGTTAGGTTTAAGTGTTAAGGCGCAAGGTTCAAGAGAACGCGTTTCGCCATTCACTTTCTACCTTTTTACCAGCAATTCTTTAATGCCCTCGCCTTCTTTTAGTCTATATAAATGAACCAAAACATAGGCTAGAGTGGCTATACTACCTAAACATACGAACAAAATTGTAACAGAGATTTTAAGAATAATGCTTTTTTCTTTGTAGAGCATCCATAGCGTGATAATGAATATGTTAGCATAAAAATCCCAAAGCGTGGCTCGCATCCATGGTATGGAACCGAGAAAATCCCACTGATCAAAAAGATTACTTTCTAAAGAAGTAGCAATTACTTTATAGCACATGAAAACTAAAAGTGCAGAGAAAACGATTTTCAGGAGGTTGATCATAGGGTATGGTGTTATAATATTTGAAAAGCAAGTTCCTGTTCATTTCGGTTCCGAAAGTCCCGCCATCTGCTTTACTTCGTTACACTTCGTGCTCGCTCCTGTCGGGTTTAACCAATAAAAAACCTGTTTAAAAAAAATTTAACCTTAACATTTAACCATCCCAAAAATCTTCCTGGACGGTGGTGAAGTCTCACTCAAACAGGATCACTGTACCACTTTAAGCAGTGGCCAACATATAAAGATTTTAAGCTGGCAATTCTTCATCTTTTGCCTCGAACAAAAAAAGCCTATGATCAGGACAACAACAAAGAAAGAACCAATACCACCTACAAGCTCAGGATGAATAATGAATTTAAACCTTTCTAATCTTGATAATTTTCATCCAGTGCAATACTTTCATTACCGGATAAGTCGGGTCAAATTCCCACCATTTAGTCGCAAAGTTCGGGCTATTTGGTTTCTTGTGATGGTTATTTTGGAATAACTCACCCATTAACAGGAAATCCCAGGGTAATGAATTTTTGCTATGGTCATCATTATCGTGATTGGAGTAACCATATTTATGCCCGCACCAGTTCACAATAGCACCGTGTAATGGTCCCATTAAAAAGTGAATGGGTAACAAAATAAATAACCACCAGTGGTTGGCAAACATAATATAAAAACCGATGTAAAATAAGCCACAACCAATTCTCCAAAACCAAGAATCACCAATTCTGTCAATCAGCGGCCATTCAGGATAATTACCCTGAAATGCAGGTTCTGGTTGGATTTTGAAATGCAGGTAATTCATGTACATATTTTTTGTTGCAATCATCATCCCAAACACATCCTTAAAAAAATGTGGAGAATGAGGATCTTTCTCTGTATCGCTATATGCATGGTGCATGCGATGTAAAATAGCGTACGCTCTTGGATTTAAAAATGATGAACCCTGAGAAATCAGTAAAACGAGATAAAAGAACTTTTCCCAAAAAGGCTCCATTTTAAACATCTTATGGGAAGAGTAACGGTGAAGAAAAAAAGTTTGACTGAATAAGGATAAAAACCAATGGCAAACAAAAAAAAGGAAGATAATCATGTATGGTGTGTATACTTTATAAACGTATTTTTTTAACGTTTAGTTTTTCTTATGGCTGGAAACCAAAAGCAGAAGTGTTGGAATAAATAAGAATCCTGCACTGAATAGTCAGAACAGGATTCTGATGGAATATTTTTATCTACCGAAATCGTCTTGAACACGAACAATATCGCTTTCATCGGATGGATTCGATGCATCAGTATGTTGCCAGATCTCCGCAACCACACCCCAATCATCTAAACCTATCAAACGATGGCGTTCGCCTTGTTGCAATTTTATCTGATCTTTTGGCGCATATGTTTTTACTTCACCCTCTTCATCAGTTTCGCTGGTTTTAATACCAACGGTACCTGTAACTACCTGCCAAATTTCAGCTCTGCGGTGGTGATATTGCCACGATAAACGTGTGTTTGGTGCAACTATTAATATTTTTGGGCTTAATTTGCCACCTATTTTTAAACTTTCTACATCTAATCCGTCAAAGTAGGTATCTGCAAACTGCTGAGCCTGTGCCTCATCAATAACAAAGAAACCACCCCAAGGGCGTGTCTCATCGCGATTTACTACATTAAAACCTTCAATTTTTAAACGTTGCGCAACGTTATCGAATATTTCTTTTTTGTCGTTTTCCATAATTGGCGTAAAAATAACGCTTTGAAATTAAAAAAGCCCTTTCGGGCGCTTTATTTTTTAAGAACTATTGTTGTAGTGTTTAATTACTGTTGCTGATCGCCTATGCGGCTTGATAGCAGCTATTTTGTCTCGGCAAACAACACTTCCTGCCTAATTGAAGAATTAGTAAACATCTGAGGAACATTTACTTTATCCATTGCCAGTTCGATTGTTATAGACGCATTCGGCTTACGTAACTCCCGAGAAATATCACCAGTAATAGATGAGATTTGTTTCAGAGAAGAGAAATATTGCCGATCAAGGTTTTTAATATACTGGAGATTTCTTCTATCCTTTTTGTATTCTGCATTTACAGTTTCAGAACAATTTTTTTGAAGATGATCCAGTAATGATAGTTTATTCGTAATTGCCGCCAAGGCAGTTTTAGAGAGTTTAATACCGCTGATTGCTACAACCTGTTTGTTATTTATCACATAATCACGTCCGGCAAAAGTAATGGTAAATTTTCCTGATTTTAAAATGGATTGCGATACTGGCAACCGGGTTAAATCAGCTTCATGCTTGATCAATCTCTTATTAAATTGATACCGGTCGCTGTGCAGTTGTTCAATTAAATTACTTCCATCAATCTTCTCGGAGTTGAGCGAACTTTCTTGAGCCAAAAGATAGTTTATGGAAAAAATGGAGAGCAGGGCGATAAAATAGATGTTTTTCATTTGTAAATGATTGAACATCAAAATAACACAAAAGATTTGATTATATGTATAATTTAGTTTACAATTTACTTTACAACTGAACAACCTGAGGTTGTAAAATGTTTTTTGAATGATTTAAGGAAAAGCAGAATTATTGTTTACCAGGATAAAATTGTTTATTGGTAAAAGGATGGGCTGCGAGTTAAAAATCAGAGTAATTCAAAGTGAAAAACTTTCGGCTTACTACGTTTGAAAAGATACGCGTTCGATTAAGAATTATTCTGCTAA
>NZ_AJLG01000118.1 GCF_000258495.1 Pedobacter agri PB92 | reverse complement strand
AGTTCTTGATGTATTCACGGAAAGCATAATCAAAACGATCCTCACCTAAAATTTGATTTCTCAAAATGTTTAGTCCCCATCCTGGTTTAGCATACAAATTAACACCAATATTGCCTTCGATCATTCCATCAGGCATTTGCATGATGTTTTCAAATTTAGGGTTACCAATTACTTGTTTGCCTATGGCATTTAAATTAGCAGGGCGTTCGGCATATTCGCCGTTATTAAAGTTCTTAGATGAAATGCCGTTGATAAATGTATTAAATCCTTCATCCATCCATCCGTATTTACGCTCATTTGAACCAACAATCATTGGGAACCAGGTATGGCCGAACTCATGATCGATAACACCCCAGGCGTTACCTTTGGTTGCTTTCCATCCACAGAAAACGATACCTGGATATTCCATACCACCAATATTTGTTGCAATGTTTACCGCCATCGGATAAGGATATTCAAACCACTGTTTTGAATAATGTTCGATGGTTGATTTAACATATTCTACTCCACGGCCATAAGAATCAACGCCATTACTTTCTACAGGTTGTGCTGAAACGGCTAGGCCTTTTTTACCGCTAGGTAAATTGTAACGGGCAGCATCTAAAACAAAAGCTTTTGAAGAAGCCCAGGCAGCATCGCGGGCATTTACAATTTTGTATTTCCAGGTTAATTTATCTTTTGCCGGACGAGATTTTGGATCAGTAACTTCTGCTTCTGTACGAATATGGACGGTGGCATCGCTGGTTTTGGCAGCGTTCCATCTTTTCAATTGTTCAGCTGTAAAAACTTCCTGAGGATTTAATAATTCTCCTGATGCCATTAAGATGTGGCTTGCAGGAGCAGTTAAGGCCATCGTAATATCACCATACTCGCAATAGAATTCTCCACCTCCCCAGTAAGGTAAGGTATTCCAACCAATTACATCATCGTAAACGCACATGCGTGGAAACCACTGTGCAATGGCATAAATTTCGCCATTTTTCGTTGTTAGATGGCCTGTTCGGTCCGATCCTTCTTTTGGTACGATGTAAGAATAATCAATTTTAATGGTTACCACATCACCATTTGCAGCCATTGGCTGATCAAGGCGAATTTGCATCCTTGTATCTTCAACAATAGATTTGAATTTTACTGCTGCTGATTTTTGCGATACGCTAACATTCTGAATTTTATAACCTGCATCAAACGTTTCCCCTTGTGCGCCATAACGGCTGCGGGCTGGGGTAATCTGCTTCCCTCTTGAATCGTTTTTGAAAGTATTTTGGTCCAACTGCAACCATAAATAAGGTAACTTATCCGGACTATTATTTTTATAAGTGATGGTAACCGATCCGGTAACCAGGCTTTTCGTGTCGTCTAAGCTGGCCGTAATATTATAGTCAACACGGTTTTGCCAATATTTAGGACCTGGAATACCCATTGCTGAACGAAATTCGTTTCCGTTCTGCGTATAAAATAATGGCCCGAAAGCCTCGGCCGGGCTGTAGTTTGTGGTTGGTGCAGTTTGTTGAGCATTTGCTGAGAAAACAAAAGCACAACCCACATAACACAACGCAATTAGTTTATTAATTTTCATGTGAATAAGTTGTAATACAGGCGTAAAGATAAAAAATAAGCACATATGACGCCATATGTGCTTATAATGTTACTTTTTAAAATTGAATATTTTTAATTCACCTTTAACTTCGGTAAATCTTGAAGTTTACGTTGCTGCGGAGTTAACTTTTGCCATGCTGCATAAGCCTGTGAAATATGATAGTTGTATCGAAAAGGTCTTTCACTTTTTACAGCTTCAATTGATGGTCTGTAAATAATCATGAAATTTTTTAATTCTTCTCCCTGTAATTTAGTTAGGTCGGTAATTGCTTTCTCACTGAAGCTGGCATCAATTTCCTCCTGATACATTTCCTTTTCTTCTAAATCTGCCTCTTTTCGTTGTTGTCTTTTATACTTTCCGTAACCCAAATTCAGATTTAAACCGCCAACCTTATCTTTCATCCTTTTCCGTCCTAAATTACCTCCCGTATTTAATAAGGTATATTTCTCAGCCAAAGGATCTTTTGCATCAGTAACCTGGCTATTCATCCGCACAGCTCGTACGTCAACGTCGGCCAGGCTGGTTGATTTTACAGGAAGATAAATGCTTCTGTTCAGCAAGCTGGTTAAGTACAAGGTATCGGTATGGTAACCTACCGCCGAGAATTCAATTAAATCTCCTACACTGGCAGGTATGGTATATTTACCCGTGCTAGTGGTAGTGGTTACCTTTTTGCTGTTTAAATTCCGAACAGAAACACCAGGAAGGGTAACTGATTTTTTATTGTAATCGAACACCACACCAGTGGTAACGGTTTGTGCCAAGGCACCAAAAGGCAGTGCAAGTAAGAGGAAAACGATCAGCTTATACATATATCAAAAGTAACTTAGTAAAACATTTCAAAGCTGCATTTAACAAACTTTAACATTACAACAAACGGATTAAGCAAGTGTTTGCGCATATCGTTCCTCATCGAAAGAAATTAGAATTGCTTTCCCATCCCTTTCGATCACCGGCCGCTTGATAGCACTGGTATTTTCAATCAGATAAGCTATCGCTTTATCCTGGGTATCAATTGCCATTTGCTCATCTTTCGATAATTTTTTCCAGGTTAAGCCTTTTCTATTGAGTACTGTTTCCCAACCAAAAATATTGCACCACTCAGCCAACTTTTCTGTTGTGATGCCTTTCTTTTTGAAATCGTGAAACTCGAAATCAATTTGATGTGATTTCAGCCAATCGATAGATTTTTTTACTGTATTGCAGTTTGGTATGCCGTATACGATCATGGAAGTTATAAATTTTATGTGGTAAGTTCAATTTGCCGGAGCGAAGTTAATAAAGAGTTGTAAGTTTTACATGATAGTTATAAGTTCAGTTTATACGACTTAAGGTGATAAAAGAGTTAGGTTTTATGTGATTAGTTTTACTTTCAGGACTTATAACCTAAAACTTACAACCTACAACCCAACTGTTCATCACATTTTTTGAATCATCCATCACATTTTAAAAATCGAAAGGGTAAGTCTAAGTAACATTGTAGTATAAACAAATACCAACATGATTATTCTCTCTGGCGAAGAAACCGCACCGAAAACGAAAAATATCAATCAACTGGAGTTTTGGATTTCCACTACACTTTACATTTTGGCCATCATAGGCATTTGCACTTCCACAAGTTATGGAACAGGAAATGCTTACCGTTTTATAGATAATCATATTGAATATAGCAGGCTGATTAATTTTTTTCTTCCCGAAACTTTTAAAGTGAGTCTGCTCTATATCAGTTTCTTGCTCATTAACTTCTGTTTTATGCCTCACCTGGCGAAAAAGAACAATGTTTTGCTAAACGTTATTCTTACCGTTCTTATTACCGGGTTTTCAATTGTAGCCTGGATGGTGGCAAATACTTATGCGCAAGCTGATCGTTTGGTAGAGGAAAATGATATCCACCACGGCTATGATATTTTGTTTGGTGAAGCTTTTACCTATATTTTCTTGCTTTATTTGCTGTTTAATATCTATGCCTATTTTAGCGAAAAAGGGATGGTCTTGTTAGAAAAGATTCCTTTCTTAAAGCAATATAACAGCAGCATTATTCACGAAATTTTTACTTCGATAAAAATCTGGCTGATTACGCTAATGGTTTTCGCAGTTGTTTTTTCGCCTACCCGCGACTATGAGTTTGTGGTGATCTGGCTAATTGCGCCTCCTGTAAATATTATTTTTACTTTTTTCTCTATCTATTATATCATTCCAAATCTCCGTAAAACAAATAAGGGCTTTGGACGATACTTTTGGGGAAATGTTGCCCTTGCGATTATGATTTGTCTCCTGTTACTGCTGTTATTGGTTGGCTTTATGCGAAACGGTCCAGCAATTCCCATAGCGTTAATACTCACCTCAATTTGCATGGTTTGTGTAGCCACCCCTTTCGCCTGGTACATCTATAAAAACAAGTTTGAAAAGCAAACCGAAATTCAGATGCTTAAAACAGAATTGGGAAAATCGGATGCAAGTTTAAATTTTTTGAAATCGCAGATTAACCCTCATTTTTTATTTAATGCCTTAAATACACTATTTGGCACTGCTTTACAGGAAAATGCCGAACGAACCGGTGAAGGTATTCAGAAACTGGGTGATATGATGCGTTTCATGCTTCACGAAAATACGCAGGATAAAATCTCGCTCACCAGAGAAGTTGAATACCTCAATAATTATATTGATTTGCAAAAACTCAGAACATCACGTTCAGCTGCAATCAGAATTGATTCTCATATAGAAGAGCAACTGAACAATTTGCAGATTACCCCAATGCTACTAATTCCATTTATTGAAAATGCTTTTAAACATGGAATCAGTTTGCAACAACCTTCTTATATTAAAATGACGCTGCAAACTAAAGAAGCAACCTTGTTCTTTGACGTAAGCAACAGCATTTACATCAAAGCAGATAACGATCCGGAAAAACTGAAAAGCGGCATTGGTTTGGAAAATGTGAAACAACGCCTGGCTTTGCTTTACCCTGGCAAACATGAATTGATTATCCGCGAAAGTGCCAACGAGTTCTTTGTGCATTTAACCTTGCAGTTGGGATAATCAATTTGTAATATTGCCACAAAAAACTATGATTGCCATTGCTATAGATGATGAACCGATTGCGCTCGAGATTATTAAATCTCATGCGTCAAAAGTTCCGTTTGTAGAATTGAATGAAATATTCACCGATGCCTTTGCAGCAATTGGTTATTTGCAGCACAACAAAGTTGATTTAATTTTTCTCGACATTAAAATGCCTGACATCAGTGGCATAGATTTTTTGAAAAGCTTAAGCAACCCACCAATGGTTGTATTTACCACAGCTTATACCGAGCATGCCGTACAAAGTTTTGAACTTGATGCTGTTGATTATTTGTTAAAACCTTTTTCGCTTTCACGCTTTCTGAAAGCCTGCAATAAGGCCCATGAATTGTACAATCTTCGAAACCAGAAGCAGGAAGCTAAAACTGATTTCATTTTTGTTAAAGATGGTTATGAACAAATTAAGGTTGAATTAAACGAAATCATGTATGTGGAAGCATCAGGAAATTATACTCAAATTCAGTTGAAGGATAAACTGGTGAGCACAAGAATTACAATTAACGACCTTGCAGAACTTTTGCCCAGAACAGATTTCATTCGCTGTCATCGTGCGTTCATTGTGCCGAAAAATAAAATATCCAAATTCGACCGCAGCCAAATTTGGATAGGTGAAAAAATCATCCCGATCGGCGCTACCTATAACGGCATTCAGCTAACATAATTAAGGCTTTATAGAAACCCGTATGCCTGCAGAATGCGTAGTAAACTCAGGCGCATACATGCTTTGTAAAGTTGTAATTCCATTTGAGAAATTACCGGCATGCGTAACTTGCATCGCATACTCAAAAATATAGGTGCCTTTGCGTAAATAATTTATAAAGAAATTTGTAGAGGCATCTTTTGTGCTTTCATAATACCCCAATCCATCCTGATACTTGTACTTAGAAATTACATTTACCGGCTCAAAACCAGATGAGCGCATATCTTTCAAATGCATGTATTCCATATCCCGATCACAAAAGATTTCGATTCTCACTTTTACGAAGTCTCCGGGAGCCAGAACATTTGACGCTGAAATTGGCGTAAGCAAATTCCCTTTATCGGTTTGTTTTTGAAGAAATAGTTGCTTATTGATTTTTACGCCTGTTGCTGCTGATGTAATTTTATCCAGTTGCTCAAAATATTGCCAATAATAAGCACCCCAGGCAATGCTTTTATTGTTATTTGTTATCTTAACTTTCGCCATTTCTGGTTTCACATCTTTACCTGCAATCGCTATTTTTTGATAGCCTGTTCCCACTTCTTTTTTTGGCTCGGCTATTCCAAGTTCTTTAAAAGATTTTCCATCGATTAGAATTTCCGGCATTGCAGATTCATTTAGCAAATCATCACCTTGCATCAATAACGCATACGATGCCGCAGCAGTTGCTTTAGTGGTTTTCCAATCGCTGGTTTGCTTGTTTTTTAACAACCAAATTTTCATTTCTTCAACAGATTTTGAATCTTTGGCCACTTCATTAAAAGCCTCAATCAACAGAGCCTGCGTTTCAATTGGGTTTTGATACCACCACCAACCATTATTATTATTGGCCCAATACATACCCATTTCCTCGCTTTGCTGGGCTGATTGTTTTAAAAGGTTTATGACTTTGATAGCCTCTTTATGATTGGCATTACGCTCCAGTATTAATGCAGCCTGTGCCAGCTGGTAAGGCGCCATGTATTTCCATTCGCTAACAATTTTCATCAAATAGTATTGATAAGCTTTAGCAAATTCAACCCCTGAGTTTTTTTGGATGCTATAACTTCGGGCTAGCAAATAATGAATTGCCAAACGATCCGAAAATGTTTTGTCTTTTTGGCTACGTTGATAATCTTCCACCAAACTGGCATCCAGATAATTGAACGCTTTTGCTAACATCTGGTTCATCTTCGGGAAATTTTTTTCATCTACCAATTTACGATGCTTCAACTGCTCTAAACCCATTATAATGTGCTGAGTAATGTATCGGTCTTCCTGCATGCCCGAAAACCATGGAAAAGCACCATTGGAAAATTGCATTTGTTCCAGTTTATCGAAACTTGCTTTAAGCTCGTAACTCATTCTATTCAAATCGAATAAAATAGCCATCCGTTTTCTACGTGCTGTTTCGTTTTCAGCATCTCTAACCCAAGGTGTTTCTTCCAATAAAATTGATTTTAATGCCGGATTTTTATCTAAATTAGATAAAAGAGCTTCACCGTTATTCGTTTGTTGCCACGATTCGAAAACTGTTTTAATTTTTGGTGAAGCGTTGATTATACTTGTTGCAAAGCTGTTGGCATAAAACCTGCTAAAAGTTTGTTCGGCACACTCAAAAGGATATTCTATTAAGTAAGGCAATGCTTGTACTGCATACCAAATTGGATTGGAGGTAAACTCGAAGGTTAAAGATTGGTTTTTTAATGTTGTTGAGCGGCCAGATTGTAATAATTTATCCATCGTAAATGTTTTGTTCAAACCTCCGCGTACGTTGATAGGCATGCTTTCTGTAACTAAAATAGCGTTCGGAAGTACAGGAATGGTCATTTCTTCTCCGTCAGCATAATGATCAGTCTGTGCAGTTAATTTATAGGTTATTGCACCTATGCCCGATGGAATAACTAATGACCATTTTAAAGATTGATTGCCATCATTCTCCAACTTAAAATTTTGCAGGGCTTTATCTTTGCCATCTAAAATAGAAATCACTTTTCCAGTAATACCATCCCTCAATTCTAATATCGCAAAACCGCCAATCGCTTTTCCAGACAAGTTATTTAGCTTTGCACTAAATAAAATCGTATCACCCTCGCGAAAAAACCGAGGTGCATTTGCAGCAATAGAAAGCTGTTTTTGAGTTACTAACTCTTTGGTAACAGTGGTGGTTTTAAAATCTTTTGTATGCGCAAAGCCAACCATTTTATATCTGGTCAACGATTGCGGGATGGTAAACGCCACACTAATTTCTCCAGCTTCATCCGTTTTTAGCTGCGGATAAAAGAAAGCGGTTTCTGTAAAATTTGTTCGGGGCGTAACTTTGGCTTTTTTTACGGGCTTACCATTTATAATGTAGGTATCGGTTTTTGGATCATAACTCTCCATGCTTACAAAATCGTAAACTTTACTGTCAGAAACAGCGATGACTTTCTCAACACCAGCAGTTGGTTCACCGTGTTGGTTATAGGCTATACTATTCGTACCTCTTATTCTAATGTTCGGAGCCGAGCCTTCCACCGCAGATGCAAGCAAAACCTCCTCTCTAGGTGAAACTGTTCCCCCTGTTGCATCTCGCTTCATCTGTGTACCATAACCTGTTACTACGATCTCATTAAGACTATTGCCATCTTCCAGCAACTTAAAATTGATTCGCTTATTGCTTCCTGCTTTTGTGAATATCCGTTGGTAACCGATATAACTGACTTTAATGTTATCACCATTTTTTAAATCGATGCTATAAATGCCGTAAGCATCAGTAATTGTTGTTTTTTTGGCTGAAATAACTGAAACTCCCGGGATCCCATAACCTTCACGATCGGTTACCACACCATAAAATAAACCGGATGATGCCAATTCTGCCAGTTTCCTTTTCGCCGCTTCGCTTAAATACTGCTTTTTAATGGTTTCTACCCGCTCTACATATTGTGTATAATTTTCTTTTAAACCATAAGTACTAAAGTCAAAACCATAATAGTTAATTGATTCATATTCCCGGCTTTCGGTGCTGTAATAACTATAATATCTTCTCATCGGCCAAATCTCATTTCCGGTTTGGATACCGTTGAGCTGGTGTCCCCATTCGAAGATATTATAATTGTAGCTGGGAGCAGTAATTTTATTCCAGGTCATGATTTTTAAATCATCCAATGATGCATCATACAATGATAAAACCATTTCTGCCATTTGCTTTTCGCCTTTTTTGTTGGTAATCTTAAGTTTCCAGACATCTTTCTCACCTGGCTGAAGTTTATCACGAAAGCTTAAAAACTGCACGTCCAAATCCTTACGCTGATTAACAATATTAATCAATTGCATCGATTGATAAATTTTACCATTTTGCACCAGAGTAAATTGTACTGCAAATCCATCAACAAACTTATCTTCCGGTTTTATGCTGATGATTGTTTGTTTATTGGATAGATTTAACCATACCTTTTCTACAATTAAATCTTTATAATAAACTTCATAATAAGCTCTTGCATTTGGCAATACACTTGCTAACCTAAAAATGGCTGATTCCCTTGGTGTAATAGCAGTTTTCTCTGCCACAAGCCATTCCTGCGCTAATAAAATTTTCTCAGCAGGTTCTTTATAAACACGAACAATTTTTTCCGCGATAACGGAATCAAGGCTTTCATTTATCGCCTTAAATTTTACTTTATAATATCCCGAACTCAGTGTGTTTTTCTTAACTATTAAGTTACCAGATCCCAGTGCTACCGTTTGCGTTTGTGTAAAACTAAGTTTGTTTACCGGCCACCGTTCGGGAGTACCATCGTTATCATAATCATCATTTGGAAAATGTTTAATAAAATTGGCCTTATTGAGGCTATATTTTTCCGGCTTTTCCACAAAGGCAGGGTAAACAATTCTACCCGGATACTCTAGTTTGTACCATTCAGCACTTACTTTTCCCTTTACAGGGGTCCGGTTTAAATTAGTAATTGTAAAAGAAATGCTATCATTTAAATTTGATAGGAAAATATTGGCAGGCAATTCAACATTTAGCAATACATCACTTTTTCCGGCATTAAGCATTTGTGATTTCGTTCGGGTTTCTCCATTGATATCAGTAATAGTGACGCTGATATGGTAAGCATAACTGTTGATATTTTTATTTTCAGCTTTGGCCATAAAGGGGATGCTGAATACCCCCCCGGATTTGGTTTGAGTTGTTCCGATTGCAATCTGTTTACTGGAGTTATATCCATAAACCCGATTGTATGCTGCTATAATATTTCTGGAAATAACATATTTAACTTTTGCACCAGTTACCGCATAACCTGCGTAACTGAGCGCCTTACCCTTTACCATTATCGAATCATCTAATTTGTATTTTTGATTTAGCGGATCAAAGGAAATTTCAAAGGTTGGTCTCTTGTATTCTTCCACCTGAATAGCAATACTCCCATAAGCAGTGTTAATGCTCATCTGACCATTTAGCTTGCCTATTGGAATGGTAAATGAGCCTTGAAAGGTGCCAAATTCATTGCTAATTTTTGATGTTTTCTCTATCTCTTTTCTATTCGCATCATTAAAGGTGATATCAACATTTTCGCCACTCAAAATCCGGTTCTTTTCATCCTCAAATTCAAAGTAAATTCCTTTATAAAATACTGTTTGGCCTGGTCGGTAAATTGGCCTATCGGTAAACAACACCACTTTAGGTTTTATCGACAGGTATTTGTATGAACGTTGGTTAATATCCATTACAACCAAGTCGTTGCCACTACTCACTTCTATCCTGTTTACTGCTGCATTTAAGGAACTTTCGGCAAAACCTGCTTTGTCAGTTCGTAACGTTCCTCTATCAACATAAACAAATTTGCCATCTGCGTACTCTCGGTTTTTCTCTTTAATAACTGCATGTTCAATAGCAGCCCCTGTTTCGCTATTGGCTACAAAATACTGGTGATTCATAATTCCAGAAATGCGATTGGTAACAGCCAATTCACTTGCCTGGAATGCAACATAATTAAATACAGCGTCACTATCGATGGTATTTGCGATCATGATGTAACGCCCTTTACCTAAACCATCCAGCTTATCAACTAATGTATGCTCTTGGTAATCATTATTTTCAGGAAAAACTACCTTCCATTCTTTGTAAACTTTATTTGAGGATTTAAACTTATCATATGCTGCCTGATCATTAAAATGATAGCGATCGTAAACCTCATTTACTTGAAATAATTGGATGGATACCCCCTGTACATTCTTATATTTTAAAAATACTTGTGCTGCTTTGCCAGGCACTAAAAACTGGTTTACAGTTAAACTAAATGACTTATTTTTGATGTCAGCGATCAGTTTTGAAAAGTTTTGTGCACCCAAACTTTTTGGATAAGCATTTATAGCAAGATTACCTGTATCAATTAAAGCTTTTAAATCAATACGTTTTTTTTGATCATGGTGATATTTTTTCGAAGCGATTTCAAAAAGCACATCGGCATACATTTCTGAAGATTTTGAGAATTTGGCAAGCTTTTGCAAAGCTGCAACGTATAGTGCCATCTTATCTTCACGTGTGCTCCTGATAAAAACAAAGTTTAATCTTTTCAACTCCACATCTGTTAAGGCACTGATATTTTGGCTTTCCTGATGTGTTTTGATAAGCGTTTGAAAAACACGGAGTGCCTTTGCTACAAAAGAGGTGGAATCTTTACTCGGAATGTTAATTGTTAAAAACGATTGATGACTGTTAAACCATTCGATTTGTTCAAAATCGATGGAATCATCGTTTTTAGTAATCTCTATTTGGGTATTGCTCAATACATCTAAAGCCCGGTGCGCTAACAAATCGTAAAGTGTTGGTCTTAAAAACCGGTTATGGCTTTCACCGGTCATCATTTCGCTTAAGTCATCAATTTTTGTAGCCTGCAAAACTTTAACTTCGGCAACTGACGCCAAGTAATTTTTGGCCGTTTCTTCTAAAAACTTATCGGCAGGCCAGGTTTTGATATCATTGCTTAAAGCCGATTGAACATTGGTTCTGCTCATTAGCCGATATCGATTTTCCTCATAATACTTCCAGTAACTTTCTGCCAGCATCGATTGTAAAATGCTTTTAGCAGGCTGTTTTGCACTGGCAACATCCTTTTTGAGTTCCCTGTTAATTTTTGCAAAGGCGTCTTCTTCTAAATAACCTTGAAACAACATGCGGTACATGGTTGCTTTGATTAACATTGCTGTATTCTGGTCTTTTCTGGCCTTTTCAATTAATGGATTGATCAATGCTATCGCCTCTTTTGGCTTTGTCGCAAGCGCCAGCGAGTCGATTTTTTTAAAACCAGCCTGATAATAATTTGATGTTCTCTTTTGAGAAAAAACGATTAGGTTGGAAGTACAAAAAATAAGAACTAGAATAAACTGAGGTAGCGTTTTTTTCATAATAGAGCTTTAAACTTTAGATGGGAGATTAACTTGAATTCCATAAATAGTTTATTAAAATATGTTCGCTACTAAACTAACTATTTCACATCTTAAAATTACTGGATTATAGAAACATGTGGCTGAATTTCAAAATCATTATCCCGTTAAACTTACAACATTTAAACATTTAGCACTTTCAACATTAATCGCTTAGCATTATCTTTGCCGCATGTCAACACAACTAAAAAATCTTTCAGACTTCTCTCATACCACTGTTCCAAGCGGAGCGGATTACAAATTTGGAATTATTGTAGCAGAATGGAATGCCGAAATTACTGGTGCTTTGTATAACGGCGCATTGAAAACATTGCTTGAAAATGGTGTGGCTGAAGAAAACATCGTATCCTTACCTGTACCTGGAAGTTTTGAATTAACCGGTGGGGCAGAGATTCTATTGAGCAAGAGAACTGACATTGATGCGGTAATTTGTTTAGGATGTGTAATTCAGGGCGATACCAAACATTTCGATTTTATCTGCGACGCAGTAGCCCAGGGCATTACTAACGTTGGCATTAAATATAGTAAACCTGTTATTTTCGGAGTGTTAACCACAAACAACTTAGAGCAGGCGCAAGATCGTGCCGGTGGCAAACACGGTAACAAAGGAGATGAAGCGGCAATTACAGCAATAAAAATGGCCGATTTTTCAGCAAATATTTAAAATTGCGTTTTAATAAAAATTTGTACCTTAGTGGTTTAATCCTCCAATCTAATGAAAAAAGTTGCCATCTTATTATTGGCGGTGTTCTGCACCATTACCATATTAGAATCATGTTCTTCTAAACTTTGCCCGGCTTATAGCTCTTATCCTGAAGGCAAACGCAGAAGAAACTAGTTTTCGATTATCAGATTTTTCATTTTTAGGTCATTTGCAGAACTTTATTTAACTGCAAGTGTTAGCCTATAAAACCATATTTTATGACCTGGGTTAACTTAACTTCAATAGATCAGCTTAATGAGATTAAATCTGCAAGCGGATACAGCCTCATTTTTAAGCACAGTACGCGTTGCTCCATCAGTTCGATGGCAAAAAGAAACTTTGAATTTAGCTGGGATGTTATTCCTGAAGATACGAAATTATATTTCCTTGATTTAATTGCTTACCGCGAGATATCAACTGAGGTTGCTCATTTATTTCAAGTGACACATCAATCGCCACAAATTTTATTAATTAAAGATGGTGATTGCGTTTTGGAAGCATCGCATAGCGATATTTCTGCAGAAGAAGTAGCTGAAGTAATCGCAGCTTAACTGAATCAAAGTCTTCTAAAAAATAAAAAAAGTCGCAAATTTTGCGACTTTTCTTTTATATCATAGTTTTTAAACTTTTTCTATCTCTAAAACCCTGGAAGTTCTATCCCTGGTTTCTTTACAAAGTTGGGCATCTTTAGCCAATTCTTTACCAAAAGTAGGAATCATTTCTTTCATTTTCGCCTGCCATTCATCCGTTGCCAAATCTTCTTTAAAGCAGCGTCCTAATAATTCAATCATAATGGAAACTGCTGTAGAGGCACCCGGCGAAGCACCAAGTAATGCAGCAATTGATCCGTCGCCGGCACTGACAACTTCAGTTCCGAATTCTAAAATGCCACCTTTCTTTTCGTCCTTTTTGATTACCTGCACACGCTGACCAGCATATTCCAGTTCCCAATCTTTTAACTGTGCTGTAGGCAAATATTCTTTCAAAGCGGCCAATCTATCTTCAGGAGATTGTCTTACTTGCTCAATTAAATATTTTGTTAAATCGAGGTTTTGCAAACCAGCCGATAACATCGGACGAATATTATTAAATTTAATGGATTTCGGCAAATCCAAGAATGAACCATTCTTCAAAAACTTGGTCGAAAAACCGGCATAAGGTCCAAACAGTAATGCCTGTTTACCATTAATCATGCGGGTATCTAAATGTGGAACCGACATTGGCGGCGCACCAACAGCTGCTTTTCCATAAACCTTAGCATGGTGCTGCTTAATAATTTCCTCATTGGTACATTTTAACCACTGCCCACTTACCGGGAAGCCTCCAAATCCTTTACCTTCAGGAATATCTGATTTCTCCAGAAGTGGTAATGAACCACCGCCAGCACCTATAAATACAAATTTCGCTACGCGTTTGCGTTTTTCTTTAGTTTCTAAATCCTTAACTTTTATAATCCAGTTTCCGTCTTTATTTTTCTTTAAATCACGGATTTCATGATTAAAATGAAGACTAACATTTTGGTGTTCTTTAAGATGATTGAACATATCACGGGTTAAAGAGCCAAAGTTAACATCAGTTCCCAAGTCCATTTTAGTGGCTGCAATCTGTTCATTTTTTTTACGTCCATCCATAATTAATGGCGCCCATTGCTTCACCAGCTCAGCATCTTCAGTATATTGCATATCTGCGAACAAATTGCATTCATGCAAAGCTTCATAACGCTTTTTTAAGTAGTCTACATTCTTTTTCCCCCATACAAAACTCATGTGCGGAATCTTACGGATAAAATTCTCAGGATTTGAGATCAAGCCCTTTTCAATAAGATATGACCAAAATTGTTTTGATACCTCGAAATGCTCTGCAATTTGAATTGCCTTCTTAATTTCAACAGTACCATCCTTTTTTTCAGGAGTATAGTTTAACTCGCAAAACGCAGAGTGGCCTGTGCCGGCATTATTCCAGGCATCAGAACTTTCCGCAGCCGCAATATCTAACCTTTCATATATTTCGATACTAAGGTTTGGCTCTAACTCTTTCAATAAAACACCAAGGGTTGCGCTCATGATTCCGGCGCCAATTAGAATTACATCTGCGTCAGTTTTACCAACTGTCTTTTTCTTTTTTGTCATCTTATATTAAAGGAGTTACAAATTTAGAATCATTTTAAACATGAAACGAATTTTCGCATATGAAAACTGAAAAATTGCTAAAAAATGTGTTTTTGTTTAAATCGGGTAGAATTAATTAGCAAAAGTTAATCCAAAACGTCAAATTTAGAAGTGAAATTATCAAATCTTCATTAAGATTGGAATGAAAATCTAAACTTTGTCATTCGAGCAGTTAGCTAAATCATCTAAAGTAAAATATAAGCAGTTATTTAAGAGCGAATAATAAAACAAACACTACAGAAATTTGCATATTACCTGCAAATAATCATCTCAAAAAAACTTACTACTTTAAAATTATATTTTTAATTACTGAATTATTTCCTTGCTGAGGTTTTTAAAATGAAGAGTTTAATAATATTGGTTTGTGCTGTCCTGCTTTCCGGTTGTTCCAAAGAGCAAACAGATAAGGCTTTACTGAACCTTGATAAACAAAGACTGGAAGAAAATATCAACTATGATAAGATTGTATTTTACAAGTTTGCTAAAATTGCCATTCGTTCAAATGCAGTTCTAGATACAAGCAATGCAGATTATCAAAAATTTTCATCGCAAACCCGAAATATAATGAAAACCATGCATCAGCTGGATACGAATAAAAAAAGTATCTCAGTTATGGAAGCACTACAACTCTATAACGATTATAGAAAAGTTAAAACTTTGGTTAAAAATACAGATGAAGATATTTTCCCTGGGTTGATTGAAGGTTTTAATGTGATGTATGGCGCTCCTAAAATAGATTTAAAAACCATCAATCCGGTAAGAAAAA
>NZ_AJLG01000117.1 GCF_000258495.1 Pedobacter agri PB92 | reverse complement strand
ACGTACACACGATGAATGGTAGCAATCGCTTCCTGTTCATCTGCAGGGCCATACATGTGGCCATCTTCAAAACCCGTCATGCCCATACAACCCAAACCCATATTCGAAACAACCAATCCCTGGCTGCCCAATGTTATTTTTTTTATTTCCATAATCCTGATGTTTTAATGATTCAAAATTCGGCAACATCCTTTCGTCAACTGTATGCAAAACCACGAAATATGTTTGCAAAACGAGGGTAATAAAAAGAAGGAAATCATATCGGCAACTTCCATTTAACACCTGTTTTATCAAAGCAAAATGTAAATTCGCAATGGATTGAATCATGTACGAAACATTACGAAAACATATAGAAAAGACTGTTAGCTTAAGTGATGAGGAATTTGCATGGGTAAAAAGTCACTTTTCAATTAAAAAATACAAAAGGCACCAATTTATCATTCAGGAAGGAGAAACGGTTGGCTACTCCTATTTTATCGTTTCTGGCTTAACAAAACTCGTTCACCATGATGTTTCAGGAAAGAGCCATATCATTGCCTTTGCGATGGAAGATTGGTGGGAAAGTGATTTCTTTGCCTACCTGACGCAAACAAGAGCAACTTTATCCCTGGAATGTATTGAGGATACGGAAGTGCTTTGCATCTCTTTGGCCAATTACCGTAAGCTTTGTGCTAATTTACAGAAAGTGGAAGCCTTTTTCCTGGAGAAAGCGCACTTTGGTAATATTGCAGCGCAACGGAGAATTTTATCGCTGCTTACTTCCAATGCAAAAGAACGCTATTTGCAATTGCTAAAACAATATCCGCAATTGGTACAACGGGTTCCGAAATCATTACTTGCAGCATACCTCGGTGTTTCCAGAGAAACGCTCAGCCGGTTTTCCAATTGATGTGACAAACCGCACATTGAAATCGTGATCAATGTCAACATGAAAATGTTTTCGAATCTTCAACTTTGTAGCTCACAATCAAAAGATATACAATGGAAACAAGATCGATCAATCCATGGAAATGGCAGGACCAGAGAAATTACGTACAGGCAGTAGAAGTAAAGCAAGTAGCCGGAACCTTGTATTGTTCAGGGCAAACAGCCATCAGTGCAGATGGGATTTCGAGCGATGCGGATATGGACACTCAATTAACCGAAGCGATTGAAAACCTGGAAAAACTAATTACTGAAGCAGGTTATGAATGTAAAAACACAGTGCGATTAAATGTTTACCATACCGATACAGCAGCGTTTTTTGAAAGCTTTCACATTTTGCAAGCATGGATCATGAAACATAATATCAAACAGGCTACCACAGTTTTAGAAGTTAACACCCTTTTTGAAACACTAAAAGTGGAGCTGGAGGCAACTGTTGTAAAATAGAGGAAAGGTATAATAACAACATAAAGCTTGCTTACCAATAGCAAAGCTGATTCCTTGTTGGAAAGGGTTAAGCAACAACAGCTGCTGGTGAGGCAGCTGTTGTTTGTAATCTCAGATGATAAAATGTATCTCCTAGGCATCAAAACTTTCCGTCATTGCGAGGAGGAACGACGCGGCTAGCTGCCGATTTACGGGACGCGTCAAGTTCGCAAATCCCTCCAACCGATCTGTCATCCTGAGCTTGTCGAAGGACAAACCCACCATCAAAACCTCACTCCGTCATGGCGAGGAGGAATGACGAGGCAATCTACCCGTTTATGAGATCCGTCCAATTTGCAAATCCCATATAACGTGTCCTGACTATCAGGTTCGATTTTTGTTTTCGCCTCATCGGCGGCAGCCTCCTTCTTTGTTCTTGATAACAAAGAAGCAAAAAACCGAGCATTTCTGCGAGCTCATGAATGCAAGTAAAACAAAAACAACTAATGAATAATCAAGGCCTGGATCTGATGTCGAATAAAATCATCAAAGCTTTTATAGCGGCATCACAAGTCCCGACGAAAAGTCGGGAAAAACGCGATGCCTTAGGCAAGATGATATGGAAGTTTTTGCGAAAGCTTTAATGTTTTCTTTTTCCATCATCTCCGAAGCCGGAAACTATTTCTAGAACCCTTCCATCATGGCGAGAAGAAACGACGCGGCAATCTACCCGTTTACGAGATCCGTCCAATTCGAAAATCCCTCCACCCGATCTGTCATCCTGAGCTTGTCGAAGGACAAACCCACCACTAAAACCCCATCCGTCATTGCGAGGAGGAACGACGCGGCAATCCTTATCAATAATTTAGCGACAAAAAAAGCTGCCATTAGAGGGCAGCTTCAACATATTCAGGATCTGAATGAATTATTTTGCCAGGCTCATCGCAACTTTGTCTGCTGCAATCACTTCATCGGCAATGAACGATTCTGATTTGCGGCTGGCGAAATCGCTCAGTTTCACGTTTTTCATATTACTGGCAATCATCGTACTTTCTACTGCTGTACCATTCAATTTCAATACCGCGTCTTCTTTAACCACCGTGTACAAACTCGCAGTAGTCGTTTTGATTTTTGCCGTAGCATTTTGGTTCAAAAACAACTGAAGGTGTTTGACATCGAAATTATTGCTGGTTACCACTACCGATTGACCGTATGCTTCTACACGCTGCAAATCTTTAACCGTAATGTTCAGTGTTACCTGTTGCGATTCCATCGAGTTGATGTAAAGCGTTTGTCCATTGCTGATTACCGAAGTTTTAGTAGCATCATAATTTTCAGAACCTTTGATACTTTCCTGATCACCCTGGGTTAACACCACTTTTACGTTACCACTTACCCAAATGCGGTTTATGTTTTTAACCGATGAAGTTTTGGCCAGCGGAGCTGAATCAGCTGCAAAAGTAGTGGCTACTGAAGAAGCAAATAATACTGCTGTTAATGCTGTTGCGAATAATGTTTTGGCTAATGTTTTCATGACTTTATATTTTAAGTTTCTTAATGTTTTCTGATAATAAGACGACACCAAGCCCAAAACGTTGCAGGCAAAAATGCGGTATTATACCAGTAGTAAGAGCCTATAGACCAACGCCTGTAATTTCTCGACGAAAAAGTGTTGGTAAGGTCAACCCATAGGCATCAAAATCCCGTTCCGTCATGGCGAGGAGGAACGACGCGGCAATCTACCCGTTTACGAGACGCATACAACTCGCAAATCCCTCCAACCATCTGTCATCCTGAGCTTGTCGAAGGACAAACCCACCATCAAAAGCCGCCCGTCATTAAAAAAGTAATTTTAAACCTGCACAATAAGGATCGCAATTTGTCGTATAATATAGGAGAGCGTTAATTTAGATAAACGGGGATCGTCTGAAAAGATGGTTCCCGTTTTCATTTTAAACGCTTGATACAATAAAGCCCTTTAATGCGTTTAAAGGGCTTCTGTTTTAATCTGAAAAGTGGTCCCGACGAGAATCGAACTCATATCTAAAGTTTAGGAAACTTCTATTCTATCCGTTGAACTACGGGACCGTTTTGATGTGCGCAAATGTAATAAAGCACAACATATTGATTAACAATAAATTAAAGCTTAACATCAGCCAACAAGCCTTGTTAATATTATTTTATTTGCTGCAAATATATCAATTTATATCAGAAGTTTCCTATCAATTTGACTGATCTGATGCCTCAAAATACTGTCTTTAAACGATCTACAGCGCAACTGCAAATAAACCCATTGCCTCAAATTTATCAACCCTTATAAAACTACAATTTGAAGAAATATCTTTACTAACCAGCCTGCCACCAGATGTAAAACTTAATAACCTCACCGATGTTTATTTGTTCATTGGCGAAGTCCAAAAGAATCATGGGATCATTTAGCGGGCAGAGAAGGTTACGTGGTTATAAGTAAATCAGAAAAACGACAGGGCGACTTTATAATGACTACTAGTAGTTAATGGCATTCTAAACCTATTCCGCTCACTAACGGCGGCGTGAGTGAGGAAGGCTCATTTGATTAATAAGGGAATCATAAGGGTAAAACTGTAACATTTGCTTTAGCCGTTGCTATACCAGTTTTAAAAAAAAGCCGAAGAGAATAACTAATTGATTCATTAGCAATCATTTTAAGGCAAAATAATGTTAAAGTTTCTCCGTCGAGCCTAAGCACATGATCGCGATTATTTGACTCATCAATCATTATTTTATAATCTAAATCTCTCATTGCATAATCCACACATGCTGTGTAGTATGTTTCGAACGTTGTTTTATAAGTCACCATATTAATTGTATTCTCCTCAAATCCTAACATCAACACTTCACCTATAGCACTATAAAGCAGTCCATTAATTTGTTTTTCCTTATAGTCGAATCCTAACTCATCAATAAAGCTTTCAACCTCACCAAATGACTGCATCATCATGCATTCCCATAAAAATTGCGGTTGTTGTAATTTGCCATTCATAAGCTAAATCTACTTAATTTCTTTATCACAAAGGAATAAGCATCCTGATACCCCCTTTCTCATTTGGTGGCTTACGTGAGAAGGTAAGGGTTTAATCTTTATGGGGTGCTTTAGATACTGTATTGCATTTTTATGAGGGGCAATGCTTTGCTTTTCTGTCAGTGGTTCTTAGGAAAAGACTGTAGGTTAAGGAAGAAAGATCGGTATTCGGCAAGACTAAGCTCACGAAAAACAACACGCCATAATTTCATTCTGTCATGGTTTTTCTTTTGAGCAAGCGGTTGCCTCATGAATGCTTTCTCTATCTTTATCTAGGATTTTGCTTCGCTACATCCTGGATGAATCTAATCGCATTCCACTTTTCAGCTCACCTGCGTAATCGAAAATGCTTCACGACTATCATGATATTTATTCAAATATCTCGCCAGTCGCTTGTGTTAAAACATAGATCGAACCTCGCTGTTTAACAGCTCCCTGTTCTCACACATTTTCTCAGTTCGCAGGCGGTGAGCCAACTATAAATGCCATATTTGGTTCTAATGAAATCATCAATAGTAAACGCATTGATATCAATTTCAGCCCTGTTTTTAATAGCATTGGGTTTTTACTGTTTATCAAACGTATGGACGGTTGCCAATGGAAACGGGACATTATATTTAATTAGTGGTTTTATAGCTGGTGGAACTGGAGTCGGTCTGTTTATTTATCTAATTACAGCCGCGAAGGACTAAGGAATAAAACATAACGTTGCATCGTTCTTCGAACTTTACTGCAACGACTGTCGCTCAATACGCAAGCGGTACGCATTCTTTATAAAAGCTATTAGTTTATTCTTTTCAAGTCCAACTTGATCAACACATGATCTACTTCTATTTTGTTGCCATTAACATAATACAGCGGGCTCATCGCATGGGTGATATCGCCTGTTAGCGACAAAGAGCCATCTTCTTCTTTTACAACATTCCAGTTATTGACTAAATAAATACCTTTCCCTCCTAAACTAAGATTGATGTCTTTGCCATATTTATTTGAGGTGAAAGGAATTGTAATAGTTGCATTATTATATGAATCCAGGATACTTACATTATCTCCATCAAAGATTAATTTAATCTGGACATCAGACTCGGGAATATAAGGAGTGATTTGGTGGTTATTGGAATCGAAATAAGCTTTGCTGTATCCATTGCTAATCCATTTCCCTTGAAGCGTCAAATCTGGCCTATCCTTTTTGCAGCTCACCATCACAAGGGCTATTAACATAACTGTAAAAATGTTTCTCATATTATATAGTAAGCAGCAATTATAGCAAACCAGCTGAACAAATCGGTGCATAATTGACAAATTAACAATTTGATAACATCGCGAATCGCTTGTGTAAAACATAGATCGGATCCCTTTACTCTGCAACTATTATCCTCATACGTTTTCTCAGTTCGCAGGCGGTTCGCATTAAACGTTAATTCACTATATTACACAACAACTTCTTAAACGTATAAAAAAATATAAACCAAACATGGAAAAAGATATTAATGATTCAACAATTGGAGATGTCGCTTATTCAACGGTAAGGGGTGCAATTAATATGATACCAGTTATTGGGCCTCTAGCCGCAGAATTATTTAATACGGTTGTAACTCCACCATTAGATAGGCGCAGGGCGGAATGGATGAATGATATTGCGGAAAGGCTAAAAAACCTTGAAGAATCTAGTGCACTAAATCTAGATGATTTAGCAAATAACGAACAGTTCATAGACACAATAATTCAAGCAACGAATTTAGCTATAAGAACCAGCGAAGAAGACAAATTAAATGCATTTAAAAATGCAGTAATTAACACCGCATTACATCATTCTCCCGATAAAACTAAATCTCATATTTTTCTTACTCAATTAAATAATTTCACAACCTGGCACATAACTATATTAAAATACTTGGACGATCCAAAAGAGTGGTTTACGATTAATAACATGGTGCCACAAAATTTGATGATGGGGTCAATTAGTAGCCATCTCTTGAAAGCATTCGATCAACTACAAGGCAATTTAGATTTATTGAACATTATATGGCAGGACCTTAACTCTGCAGGATTTATAAATACCAGTAATTTTAGTACAATGATGAGTGGGGATGGTACTTTAAGCAGGAGGACAACTGAAATGGGGAGAGAATTCCTAAACTTTATAACGGAATCTTAATCTAATTCCTCTATTTTTAAAAGAGCAAAAGGTTAAAACATTCCTATTTATAAATATCCAGAACTAAAACCTTCCCCTTAAAATAAAGGAATTAATCATTTTTTTGGATATTACTTAATAAATCTCAAACATCAATCTCATTACGGTTTCCCTTACTTTCCATCCATAGTAATAAGTTACATTCACAAATGTAACAGGGAAGCCGAAAACTGCATTTTGGAAGAGTAGGCATTAAATTATTCGAAATGAAAAAATTATTATTTTTAGCATTAGTGTCTTTTGGATTTACAGCATCAGCACAGACTACAAGATCTACAGCTGGCTACTACAAACCAAGCACACAAACTTACGTGAAGCCTTATGTAAGCACTACTCCGAACAATACAAATCGTGATAATTTCTCAACAACAGGAAATTCAAATCCTTACACAGGAACTTCTGGTACACGTGCTCAAGATTATACTCCAGCAGCTAACAATTATGGATCTGGAAAAGCAATTCAAACTGGTTCACGTGGTGGTCAATACTACATTAATAATAGCGGAAATAAAACTTACGTTCCAAAACGTTATTAATCATAATTTAGAGAAAGTTTCAAAGGAAACTTTCTCCTCCCGCACAAGTGATCTGGTAACTTTGCAACTATTGATTATCACACTTACTCTATTCGCAAACTGTGAGCCTAATTTAGCAATTCAACTAAATCTGAAGTGATATGTCATAAGAGATAAACATCTATTTAATGATTTATAGAATTTTAAATACATTTAACCTCTGTAATCTCAAGATATTACTGATTATCTTCAGAAAATTTAAAATAGATAAATCCTTTCAATATAATGAAAAGCTCCCAAGAGTATGTAAATGACTATATATCCAGTAAACACAACTACGATTTACTTGGAATAAAAATCCGTAACATAATTGAAGAAAATCTAAATTTAATTAATTTAAAACCTCACGGGTTAGCTTATCGCGTTAAGACCCCAGAAAGTTTTAAGAAAAAGATAAAACTAAAGAATTATTCCGACCCATTAAACGAATTAACAGATCTTTTGGGGATTAGGATTATTGCCTACGTAGAGGACGATGTAACAACAATTTGTAATCTTACAAGAAGTTTATTTGAAATCGATGAACAAAGAAGTGTTAATAAAAATGAAGAGCTAGGCGAAGATAGAGTGGGTTACAAATCAGTTCATTTAATTTGCAAATTAAACAATGAAAGAGCTAGCCTACCAGAAAATGAAAAGTATAGACAATTAGCCTTTGAAATACAAGTCCGTACTATCTTACAGCATTCTTGGGCGGAAATTGAACATGACAAAAATTACAAATTTTCTGGTGTTCTACCAAAGGAAATTAAACGCCGACTAATGGTTTTATCTGGAGCATTAGAGCTTATTGATAGGGAGTTTAATCAACTATCCAAAGAAATTGATTCCTATGCGAACAAAGTGAAAATTGACACAGAAATTGGAGAACTTGATACACCTATAAATTCCATATCTCTTGAAGAATACCTCAACGTTAAGTTTGCTGATCTTGTAACAGAAATCAATATGGAACCACATTTCAATGGAGCTGATGAGCAAATTCTTAGAGAACTAAAAAACTATGGCATAAAAACTTTAAAAGATTTAGACAACATAATTCCTGAAAAGTTTATTGCGAGCATGATTAACATTTATAGGGGTCTTTATACAAATTATCTTGGGGCATTGAGAGATATCATGATCATAAATGATATTGATAAATATTACGAATCTAGTTTCCATTATAATTTTACATTAACTCCACAAAATTTTCCGCTTTTCAAAATTTTCAAAGTTGATCTTGATAGAGTTCCTATTGACTATATTAGTTATGAAGAAGACGAAGATCATATTTAAATAATTTAATCAATTCTTTAACAAAGAAAAGCCTATACCCTCAACACATTTCAAGAAATTCCGGCATAAACGCTCTACCCATATCACAACCCATTTATTCCGTTGCTTCTTGATTTAATTGAGTTGAAAGCTTGCTCACGTACCATAATTAATTAAATATTTTATGGTACAAAAAACATTTAAAGTAGCTGAAGTACAAGTAAGCTACAAGCCAGATTACAAAGCATCTGAAAGGCCTAAGATCAGTTCATCTAAGCAAGCTTATGATTTGCTAATGCCAATGGGACTTAGGGAAAATAGAGCTCTTAGAACAGAGTAAAATGATTCTGTTAAACAGACAGAACAGGGTTCTAGGATTAATTGACATTTCAACTGGTGGTGTAAGTGGAACTATACTTGATCCTAAAATAATATTTTCAATTGCATTAAAAGCTAATACATCAGCTATTATATTATGCCATAACCATCCAAGTGGAAATATTCAACCTAGCCAATCTGATATCAGATTAACTAATCAATTGAAAGAGGGTGGTAAATTATTAGAAATTTTAGTTTGGGATCATTTGATTATAACTAATGAAAATTATTACAGTTTTGCTGATGATGGCATGATGTAAAAATTATTAGCTTGGGCTAATCGCCCAGGCTAATTAAATTTAATTTAAAAATGCCCTTAATAAAAGTAAAGGGAATTATCGCTTGCTTTTTTATGAGGGCTATCTTCAACATGTTCTTATTAGATTTTTATATCCAAAAAAAATAATACTTCCCCTTAAATAAAGAAATAGGATAAATTTCTGGATATTTATTTTAACAAATAGAAATTATGCCTAAAAAGACTATCGATTTACCTTCTGTTTCAGCTATTGAGGGCTTAATTTTTCCTGACAAATTTCCAGAAATAACTAATGTAAATTATGACTTAATATCATTGGAAATAATGCTGTTATTTGAATGGCAACGGCAATTGAAGATAACTTTTAAAAATGTCATTGGCTTTAGAGTATTGGACGAAGGTAACTTATTAGAATTCTGGATTAATGAAGTAAGAGTACCTGGTTGGTTATGGGATGTTCAAGCTGGTGGTTGGTTTGATTTGGAAAAGGAACGTGGTGGGTTTGTTGAAGGATATCATGATTATCCTGAACGTAAAGAATATTTGGTCATAGGAATAGACGATTGTGTGAGCATTCTTACTACTAGTGAGCCAGACTTCCTATCACTAGAAATTGATGAATGAAAAATACGCCAAGGGTGCATAAATATATTTATTTTCATTTCCTACAGCGGTGTAGCACACGTAGATTAAGCAAAATTATAAAGACAAAACAAAAACTGGTTTGAAAATAGGTTAACATTAAATACTTGAATATTCCAAAACCAGAAACCTTCAATTAAATATAAAAATTGATTAGTTTTTGGATATTCTACTTTCGAATAAAATAATATCTTGCTCAATTAAATTAACCATTGATAATTGCAATCGTATTTCTTCCAGAATTTCAAAAGAAAATAATACAAATGACTTTTTTGTTTATTCTAAAAATGTATCGAATAAAGATATAATTGAAGATAAGAAAACATTCATTTTAGATTCAGGTTTTTTTGCCAAAAATATTTTCACTTTACAAGAAAATTGTAGGGCATTCTTTATACTTAAACCCAATGGTGAATATCTTAAAAATTATGGATCTGACTATTATTCAGAAGTAGAGAAATTCCTCAAAGAAAAATGAAAAAACCTTGGTGGCAAAAGGGAGCGGATCAAGAGCAAGGATAAAAGCTAGTTGAACTTTAGTGTTTATATCAACCTCAGGCTGGAAAACAAAGTGATTTACCTAGATGTTATTTATGGTAATTTAACTAAATATTTCTCTGATGAACACTAAAATGATTTGGGCAAACCTGGCGGTGAAAGATCTGAAACGCACTGCGAAATTTTATACAAGTCTGGGCTTTAAGCCAAATGGTAAGTTTAATGATGATTTAGTAAGTTTCTTTTTTGGTCAGGATAACTTTATCATTCACTTTTTTGTGGAAAAGCAATTTAAGACTGCCGCAAAGCTGGAAAATTCGGAACTCTATACCGGTTCGGAGATTATCTTTAGTCTGTCTGCCGAAAGCCGTGAGGAGGTTGATGCCTGGATGGAAAAAGTGAAGGAAGCCGGGGCATCTATCTATGCCGATGCAGCAGATTTTGATAAAGGTTATACGTTTGGCTTTTCAGACCCTGACGGGCACAAATTTAATTTACTTTACTGGCCATCTTAAGAGACAGATAAAGTATACAGTTTTAATCTTATGATATTAAAACCGAAACAGCGGTGAGTGAATACTTCCTGTTTGCAAATTTGTGCTTATATTGTGATGAGCATTTCTTCACAATTTTTAAACAAAGGCTTGGAAGCATCATCAAACAGCGAAATGCCCGTGGGTTTAACGGGCTGATCATCATTTTTATCCTGTACCTCGGGATGTGTTTGCTTTTGGCAAATTTTGGTAAATCAACAAAATTGGGATTCTGGGGTTCATTTGCAATTGTAATCTTGTTAACGCCATCATTTGGAGGAATGGTTGTAACGATCTTAAAAAACATAGATTTATATACAAAAAAGACTAACCTTAGTAGCTAAGATGATTGGCCAAAGGTCATCTGCCGCAATATTAAAATTTATCATTGTACACAAAAGCACTGCAGCAATCGCATCAAGCGCAAAAAAAAATCCGGCAAACTACTCAATTTGTAAAACAAATAAAGTAGCGCACCGGATATCGATTTTATCTATAAGTGTTTTTTTATGCCTCAGTCAAGACACCATAATCAATTAGGCAATAAGGATGCTTTCTATACCTTTTTCTAAGGCAGTGTCTTTCACCACTGGTATGGAAGCCCCTTCAGCCCTGAAAACGGTGACATCCGTCATGCCCAAAAACCCAAGCACACCTTTGAGGTATGGCGTAGCAAAATCATAAGCCTGCATCGGTCCGTCAGAATAAATCCCTCCTGAAGCAACGGCGAGGTAAACTTTTTTACCAGTGATTAATCCTTGTGGCCCCTGTTCGGTATATTGGAAGGTAACGCCTGCCCGGGCAATGTGATCAACCCACGCTTTTAAGGTGGAAGGCACACCGAAATTATAAAAGGGTACACCGATTACAATGATATCTGCTTCCTGAAGCTCCGCAATGGCTTCATCAGAATGTTGAATGGCCGCTAAATTTTCAGCACTTCTGCTTTCGGCAGGGGTGAAAAACGCATTGAGGTGTACTTCTTCGAGGTGGGGAAATGGATGTTGCGCAAGATTTTTTTCTTTTACAATCGATTCAGGATAAGTTTCCTGAATTTTTGATACCACTGCATTACCTAATTGAAT
This sequence comes from Pedobacter agri PB92, assembly GCF_000258495.1. Lineage (GTDB taxonomy): Bacteria > Bacteroidota > Bacteroidia > Sphingobacteriales > Sphingobacteriaceae > Pedobacter > Pedobacter agri. The sequence goes on along the minus strand of NZ_AJLG01000117.1, from coordinate 3,799 downwards.
GCTCACGGAGGCACCACCCCGGGGACTTGAAATAATATGGAGGATTTTTTTCATGTTTTCTAAATTTTATGTCCCAAATTTAGAAATACCATCCCAGCGATTTTCATCACTATCTAAAAGGTTAGTGCTATCCTTTTGGATAGCGACTGATGCTGCTCATCAATGCTTTCTAATGCTTTAAGTAAAGCGGTCAATCCCAGAAAAAAAAGAGATTGTATCAATATGAACAATCTCTTTTTTATTTTGAATATCACGTCCTCATTCCTCCGACAAGCTCAGGATGACAAACTCCTTTAATAAAAACTCCTTTAAAAAAGACCTATCTAATCACACTGCCTTCAGTAAAGCGATCAACAGGTGCTACAAAAGTGAGTTTACCTTCCGAATTTTCAGCCATTAAAATCATGCCTTGCGAAAGAATGCCTTTAATTTCACGAGGTGCCAGGTTAACAATCATGCTCACCTGTTTGCCAATGATCTCTTCTGGTTTGTAATGTTCGGCAATACCCGAAACCACAGTCCTTTCATCAATTCCGGTGTTCACCGTAAGCTTTAGTAACTTTTTAGTTTTTTCTACCTTTTCGGCTGCTACAATCGTCGCCACCCGAATATCCATGGCAGAGAAATCATCGAAATTGATATTTTCTTTTGCAGGTGTAGCGGTCGCATTGTTTACCGCATTAGCCGACTTACTCTGGTTTAATTTCTCGATCTGGAAATCAATTTCTGCATCTTCAATTTTTTCGAACAACAGCGTTGCTTCGCCAATTTGATGTCCACGTTTCAACAGGGCCACGCTTCCTGCATCATCCCAGTCGTGACCGCCATTTTGCAGCATTTTCATTAATTTCTCTGCTGTAAAAGGCAAAAACGGTTCAATTAAGATTTGAATATTCGCCGCAATCTGGAGCGCAACATGAAGAATGGTTCTTACCCGATCCTCATCCGTTTTGATTAATTTCCAGGGCTCGGTTTCGGCCAGGTATTTATTACCTAAACGGGCTACATTCATCACTTCCGATAGCGCCTCCCTAAAACGGTAGTTTTCAATAGAAGCTGATATTTTTTCAGGATAACCTGCCAATTCATCGATCACAGCCTGATCAACTGCTGTAATTTCCATACAGGTTGGCACCGCACCATTAAAATATTTATGCGTAAGCACCACCACACGGTTTACAAAATTACCTAGAATGGCTACCAACTCGTTGTTATTTCTGGCCTGGAAATCTTTCCAGGTGAAGTCGTTATCTTTTGTTTCTGGCGCTGTTGCAGTAAGCACGTAACGCAATACATCCTGTTTCCCTTCAAAGTCTCGCAGGTATTCGTTTAACCAAACTGCCCAGTTTTTAGAAGTAGAGATTTTCTGTCCTTCGAGATTCAGGAATTCATTTGCAGGCACGTTATCAGCCAAAGTATAATCACCATGGGCCATTAACATCGCCGGGAAAATAATGCAGTGGAAAACGATATTATCTTTACCAATGAAATGCACCAATTTGGTTTCGTCGCTTTTCCAGTATTCTTCCCAGCCACATTTATCGCTTTCGTAATTGTTAATGTAGTATTCTTCGGCTTTTGGATTCCAAACATCCAGTTTGGCGTAGTTGCAAAGCTCTTTTGTGGCGGAGATATAGCCTATCGGCGCATCAAACCATACGTATAATACTTTCCCTTCTGCATCACGAAGCGGTACACGCACACCCCAGTCTAAATCGCGGGTCATGGCACGTGGCTGCAAACCTGCATTTAACCAGCTCTGGCACTGGCCGTAAACGTTTGGCCGCCATTCTTTATGGCTTTCGATGTATTTCCTTAACCGTTCCTCATATTGATCTAAAGGTAAAAACCAGTTTTTGGTTTCCTTTAAGATAGGTTGATCACCAGAAAGGGTTGATTTCGGATGAATTAAATCAGTAGCATTTAGTGTAGAACCGCAATTTTCACACTGGTCGCCGTAAGCGTTTTCATTGCCACATTTAGGGCAGGTTCCGGTGATGTACCGATCGGCTAAAAATTGCTTTGCCGTTGGATCATAGTATTGCTCCGTAACTTCTTCTGTAAATATCCCTTTATCATACAACGTTTTGAAGAAATCGGATGCGGTTTGATGATGTGTTTGCGAGGATGTACGGTGATAAATATCGAAAGAAACGCCAAATTCTTTAAAAGAATCACCAATAATTTTATGGTATTTATCTACCACTTCCTGCGGCGTAATGCCTTCACGTTTGGCCTTTAAAGTAATCGGCACACCGTTTTCATCAGAGCCACAAATAAACTTTACATCACGTTTGTTCGACCTGAGGTAACGGGCGTAAATATCAGCAGGAATGTAAACACCGGCAAGATGCCCAATATGAACCGGTCCATTGGTATATGGTAGTGCTGCCGTTACGGTATATCTTTTTATTTTACTATTATCCAAAACAATTTTTATTAATTTGGCAAAGATAAGTGTTTTAAAGATGATTAAGCAGCCCCCGTATTTAAAAAAAGGAGATAAGATTGCCATAGTTTGCCCGGCGAAGAAATTACCCAAACCCATTGATCATGCGATTGGCATTTTAGAAAGCTGGGGACTGGAAGTGGTTATTGGTGAAAGTGTTTATGCCAGTCACCACCAGTTCGCCGGAACAGATCAGTTAAGAGCCCGGGATATTCAGCATTTCCTGGATGATGAATCTATTCGGGCAATCATTTGTGGCAGGGGTGGTTATGGTGCCATCCGCATTATTGATGAACTCGATTTTACTGCATTTCATCAACACCCAAAGTGGTTTGTCGGGTTTAGTGATGTCACGGTTTTACTTTCGCACCTCACCGCACAATGCCAAACACAATGTTTACATGCGCAAATGCCTTATACTTTTGATGAATCTACTCCTGAAGCCTTATCATCATTAAAAAAGGCCCTTTTTGGTGAGCAGCAAAGTTATGCGTACAGCAGTGCGTTTAAAAACCAAACCGGTGAAGCGAAAGGGATTTTAATTGGGGGCAATTTGACTTTACTAACCATGGTTCAGGGATCTGTTTCGGAGATGGATTTCGACAATAAAATTTTATTCCTGGAGGATGTGGGAGAACAGGAGTTTAGTATCGACAGGATGATGCGAATGTTGAAAAGAGCTGGTAAGCTAAAAAACCTGAGGGCTTTGATTATTGGCGCTTTTAATGAGATTGAAGAAGAAAAGATTTCTTTCGGACAAACGGCAGATCAGGTGATTTGGGAGGTAGTGAAAGATTATGGTTATCCGGTTTGTTTCAACTTCCCGACAGGCCATATTGACAATAATTTAAGTATGATTTTAGGGGCAGAGGTTGAATTAAAAGTAGAAACAAACAACGTTCAATTTAAATATTTATAACATGGCAATTTTTGAGGATTTAGGAAAATACCGCAATACAGGCTTACTGATGCTTCGCATTGGTTTGGGCGTAATGTTCATCATTCATGGTTTTCCAAAGTTAGCGGGCGGACCAGATGGCTGGACCGGACTTGGGGGCAGCATGAAAGTTGTGGGAATAGATTTTCTCCCGGTATTTTGGGGATTTATGGCGGCAGTTGCAGAAACTTTTGGTGGATTCCTGTTGATTGTTGGACTATTTTATCGTCCGGCCTGCATGCTTTTAGTTTTCACGATGGTGATTGCAGCTTTGGTTCATCTGGGTAAAGGTGACGGATTAAAAGGTGCGAGTCATGCCATTGAATTGGGCATTGTATTTTTCAGTTTGATTTTTATCGGCCCCGGAAAATATAGTGTAGATAAAAAATAGAAGTAAATGATTATAAAAAGAA
>NZ_AJLG01000116.1 GCF_000258495.1 Pedobacter agri PB92 | reverse complement strand
TCTACAGCTAAAGCGCCTGAAGATGCCAATGTGCCTTCTTTATTTAATAAGGCTTCATCAATTAACTCCATTGGAGACAATTGGTACATTACGGCATTGTTTTCACCCAGATTCAGATAGCACAAATCTGGTACATGCAGTTTTTTTTTGCTCATAACAATAAGTTAGTTAGTAAAGCAAAGGTAAAGAGATCTAAACGAAAAAAACTAGCATTAAGACGTAATAATTTACATATTGTAGCAATTACACTAATATGTAAATTATTTATTTACAGATATTTACAAGGGTTTTTACAAGGCAAAAAAAATTAAAAAATTACACTAAGATAAAATCTGAATCATGGCGTAATGTGATATTATTAGCCATAATAGCTGACATCAATCTCATTAACCCCCAGCCTTTTTCACTTTGTAACCGTCTTTTTGAAGGATGCCCAATACTTTGTCTCTTACATCGCCCTGAATCATAATTTCACCATCTTTAACAGATCCACCAACGCCACATTTCGTTTTTAGCATTTTACCTAGAATATCAAGGTCATCCTGTTTTCCTTTAAAACCTGTTATGAGGGTAACGGCTTTACCTCCCCTGTTTTTTTATCGAGCATTACCCTCAGATCTTGCTGATTATTTGAGGGCGTTGTAGTCTCATCAACCTCTTCATGATATTCAAATTCCGGATTTGTAGAATACATGATTCCACCCAAATCACTAAGGCTGTTTTTCTTCGGCTTCATATTACAAAGTTATTGAGGTAAACTGAGGAAACGAAATTAAGGAACAATAACTTTAAGTGAAAGTGGACTGATATTGATTTCAATTTCTGCGCCCATTTGAAGGGGTTCACCGTCAACATGCACCGGACCAGCGTGTTCCCTCTGGATTTTTATATTTTTACCCCTTATGATTTCGATCATATCAGAGGTTTCTGCTGTGCCCTTTAACATGATGTAACTCAAAACGGGCAATTTTAAAATGGAAAACGGCTTGATAATACAAACATCGAGCAAACCATCTTTTACAGAAGCATTAGGTGAGATATAAACATCATTGCCATACTGCGAAGAGTTTGCAACACTAACTGCAAAAGCTTTTCTTTTATAGTCTATACCATCAATACTAATCAGATATTGCTCTGCTTTGTAATTGAAAACTTCCTGAAAACCCAATTTAACATAACCGGCCAACCCACGCTTTTTATCTTTTGAAAATGCGGAACTTAGATGCGCATCGAAACCCATACCAGCCAAGTTAAAAAAGCACTTGTTGTTAAATTCAGCAGTATCTATGCGGTCAACTTTGAAGGCATTGATCGCTAATATGGCGTGACGAAGGTTTTTGGGTATATTCAAAAATCTCGCTAATCCATTCCCAGAGCCAAGCGGCAACACACCCAATACAATGTTGTGCTTTAAAACTTTTGTAGCCACTTCATTGATGGTTCCATCGCCGCCAGCCGCTACAATTACATCAAAGTTTTTTGATGCAGCCTCATCTGCCAATTCGGAAGCGTGCCCCACATATTCGGTGAAAACAAAATTGGCATTGAACTTTTCCTTATCTAAATATTTATCGATAAAATCGGGAATACGCAATTTACCCCTACCGCCTGAAATGGGGTTAATTATGAAGAGAATATTAGTCTTTGTGTGCAAAGTGTAAGAATGAAAGCACAAAATAATCTATAATTTTTGAAATAAAGAAAATATGCTAATTTTGCAAGCATTAAAAGTGGATTGATTTGCTATCCCGATCATCGGGACCGGATTGCAACCACTTAAAAAAATTGCTAATACCTCTTTCCATCAAATTAAAACCTGTTCAAAGGGTTTGGCAATGATTACCTTATTTATTTATCACTAATATTTAATAAATGTCGTATTTATTTACATCAGAATCTGTATCTGAAGGCCATCCAGATAAAATTGCCGATCAAATCTCGGATGCATTAATTGATAACTTTTTAGCTTTTGACGCAGACTCCAAAGTAGCTTGTGAAACTTTAGTTACCACCGGACAAGTAATTTTGGCTGGAGAAGTAAAGTCAAAAACTTACTTAGATGTTCAACAAATTGCTCGTGATGTAATCAAGAAAATTGGTTACACCAAAAGCGAATATATGTTTGAAGCAAATTCTTGTGGTATATTATCAGCCATTCATGAGCAATCTCAAGATATTAACCAAGGTGTAGATAAAAGCAATAAAGAGGAGCAAGGTGCCGGCGATCAGGGTATGATGTTTGGTTATGCAACAAACGAAACTGAAAATTATATGCCACTGGCGCTTGATTTATCTCATGCTTTGCTTAGAGAACTGGCTACTTTAAGAAGAGAAAATGCAGAAATAAGCTACTTACGTCCGGATGCAAAATCTCAGGTTACTCTAGAATATTCTGATGATAATCAGCCACAACGCATTGATGCAATCGTAATTTCAACGCAACACGATGATTTTATTAAGCCTGCATCTGATTCGAGAGCAGATAAAGACGCTGCAAATGATGAAATGTTAACCAAAATTAAAAGTGATTTAGTTTCAATTTTAATTCCAAGAGTTAAAGCAAAATACCCGCAGTATGCACATTTATTTAACGATGACATCACTTATCACATCAATCCAACTGGAGTATTTGTGATCGGTGGTCCGCATGGCGATACTGGTTTAACCGGAAGAAAAATTATTGTTGATACCTATGGCGGTAAAGGCGCACATGGTGGTGGCGCCTTTTCTGGTAAAGATCCAAGTAAGGTAGATAGAAGTGCTGCTTATGCAACACGTCATATTGCTAAAAACCTGGTTGCAGCCGGCTTATGCAATGAAGTTTTGGTTCAGGTTTCTTATGCAATTGGGGTTGCTAAACCAACATCAATTAATGTTGTAACTTATGGAACTTCGAAAGTAAATCTAACAGATGGCGAAATCAGTAAAAAAGTTGAATCAATTTTTGATATGCGCCCTTATTTTATCGAACAGAGATTAAAGTTAAGAAACCCAATTTATAGCGAAACTGCTGCTTATGGCCACATGGGCAGAACACCTGAAACTGTAAACAAAACTTTCAAAAACCCTTACGGTGAAGAAAAAACAGTTAGTGTTGAGCTGTTTACCTGGGAGAAACTGGATTATGTAGAACAGGTAAAATCTGCTTTCGGAATTTAATTTTTTCTATACGAGTAAAAAGCTTCCTGATTATAAACAGGAAGCTTTTTTAGTTTGCGATCAAAACAGTTATAAACCTCTTGCCTTCATAAAATCTTTTTCTGATGATGAAATATTTTGATCATCAATACTATATGATTTTATGCCAGCAATTTTCATTTCATCAATTACATCCACAAAGTTTTGAAATTTAGCTGTTTCTGTTGGTTTGATAATTACGATCATGTATTTTGAAGGATTGTTTCCGTGTGCCTTTTCTACACGGATTTTATTAGCTGCGATTTCTGCTGGAAGATTTGTAATGGTTGTAGTCTGCATTTTGGCATTCTCAGTCGTACCCAGATAACTCACCGCCTTATTATTCTTTCCAAGTAAAACCGTCATTGTTCTGGAGGCAGGGTAATCCATGGTACAATGATCACATTGATCGGGTTTGGCAATGTCTGCTGCATTTAAGGTACCAAGCGATGTGGTGAGCATGAAAAATGTGGTAAGTAAGAACATCAGATCAACCATTGCGGTTAAATCAACTCGTGGAGCGGTTTTGCTCATTCTTCCTTTTGTGGACTTGCCACGCTGCGATTCATTTAAAGTTGCCATATGATTTAGGTTTTTAATCATGATGAAAGCATTAAATAAATTGCATAAAAAAAGGCGATTAAAATTTAATCGCCTGACTTAATAGGTTAAGAAATCTATTTTACAGCTTCGATTACACCACAACCAACTCTCGGACCAGAATTCCCGGTAGGTTGTGTTTTATAGTCATCGGTACCTCCATGTACAATAATTCCTCTTCCAATTATATTTTTAACATCACCGTCCTGTACACTCCATCGATCTGTAGTGATTGAAATTTTTGCTTCACCTTTCGAATCTAATTTAATATTACCGATATCACCGCTGTGGTATGCTCCAGAATCCCATTTGCCATGGTTTTCATTTGTTGGATTCCAGTGGCCATGTGTATTTTCACCCATATCGCCACAATCGCCATGTTCATGAAAATGAACTGCAACATTACTATCTGCTCTTGATGCAAATTTTAATTCGAGATCCATTTTAATTTTTCCATCACTCAATCCATAAAATGTAGCGGTTCCAATGCTTTTCGATTGATCCGCAGTTTCGGCCAAGTTTGCCGTAGCAAGTTTACTTTCCTTTTGACCACAAGCACTTAAAAATGCAACACTAGCAATAGCTAATCCTAAAAAATATTTTTTCATCATCTTAAATTTAGTTTAACAAGAAACACATTGACAATCATTTGGTTTGATTTTATAATCGCCACATTAAAACCATTTAAGAAACAGCTTGTTTAAATAGTATAAAATCATATAACTATGGAACAGCCAATTGCAATGAACACTTTGAGTCAAATTTTGGAGAAATTGAGGCTGAAAGGAAAAGATAATGAATTAAAGATGTCAGATCACGGCAAAATGCAAAGCAAATCCTTAGGCAACATTTACAAGCCTGAAGATTTAACAATTGTAAAAACTTATAGATTTGAAGGTGATTCTGATCCTGCAGACAACTCGGTGCTCTACCTGGTAGAAGATAAAGATAAAAATATAGGATACATTCTGGATGCTTACGGCATTTATTCTGACAATCTAGGTTCGGGATTTGATGATTTTCTTAAAAAAATCCCAACTGAAAACAGGGATGAACAAGAGCTATTTTGCTAAGAAATCTTAAATACATTTAAAGAGGCCCGGGAAAATTCCGGGCCTCTTTTGCTTTAATATTTATATATTTCTCGGTTCAGAATATGTAGTTTTGTGATCATCTCCCAACTGAATGAAGATCAAAATAAACCTACCACCTGTTCCAGCCGTTTTATTATCTATTATAAGTGTGCAGTGTGGTGCGGCAATTGCAAAAGGTCTTTTCCCCGAAATCGGCGCTGCTGCTACCGCATCACTAAGAATAGGTTTATCTGCAATCATACTGCTGGCGGCCTTCCGCCCTAACATAACCAAGCTTGATGCTAAGCAGTGGAAATATGTAATACTTTACGGCTTATCGCTAGGCGCCATGAATATGGTTTTCTATATGGCAATCGAACGAATTCCGATCGGGCTTGGCGTAACACTGGAGTTTGTAGGCCCCCTACTGCTGGCCATCTTCAGTTCTAAAAAAGCGATTGATTTTATCTGGATAGTTTTGGCTGCAATAGGTATCGCCCTTATTGCACCCTGGACAAGCAACGGATTAAACCTGATCGGTGTTTTGCTGGCTTTATTGGCCGGAGGTTTTTGGGCTGCTTATATCATCTTAGGTGGGAGAATATCTAAAATTATGAAAGGTGGTGAAGCAGTAGCCGTGGGTATGTTATTTGCTACCCTTCTCATTCTTCCCTTTGGTATCTTCAGCGGCGGATTAAATCAGTTGTCTCCGAAACTCTTAGGTTTAGGTGCATCGCTTGCCCTTTTATCAAGCGCCATCCCTTTTACTTTGGAAATAAATGCACTGAAACAACTTCCAGCCAGAACATTTAGCATCCTGATGAGTCTCGAACCTGCCATGGCTGCATTGGCTGCATTTGTATTTTTGCAAGAGTACTTATCATTAACCGAATGCATTGCTGTTGCCTGCGTTGTAATTGCCTCAGCTGGCTCAGCAATAACAGCAAAGAGATCTAAGGTGTAGTCTTCAAGAAAGGGCAATATTTAAACCAATAGCTCCGAAAAACAACAAAGCCTTAACTTTTCTAAGTTAAGGCTTTGTTTGCGGAATGGACGGGACTCGAACTGAGGACATACACCGTTGATAATTAGTTATTTAATTAAATAAAAGCATTCTGCTCACCAAATGCTCACCATTATTTTGCAACTATTTGACTGTAATTGACTTTATTTAAAGATAGAAAAAATCAGTCATCTCAACAATAAAAAGAGAACCTTAATGTGAAAATTTAAATTATACATCTGGATATCGCATGGATATTGATCCCATCCGATCGAAAATAAAATTGTTTCTAAACTTACCTACCTGTGTATTCATAAATTGTCGGGGATGGGTAAAACGATTTGGGTTGCCTAAATGTAAACTATTTCTCTCATCGTTTTCACTGACCAAGATATTCCGCATCGGATGATGACTAGTGTAAGAAAATCATTAGCATATTTATAGAATTTTATTAATTTGCTAAAAGATGGCCAGTTTAAACCGGAACGCACTGATCTCATATTTCGAAATTACTTGATCATTCCATATATTTCAAACTTCGTAATCGCTTCGACTTTTCCGCCAATACATTGGATATAGGCGACCCTATAGCATGGGCCTGCCTGCACTTGGTTTAATGCCGTTATGCGAGCCTCGTCATCTTCTGGGATAATATATTTTAAAGAAATCTCCATATCTGTTACTTTCTTGCCGCTTTTGCTGCTGGATGAAGTACCTTTCCTCAGACCTGGACATTACGTTGTGATATCATTAATAACTAAGCTGTTCAACGGTTTTCATCAACAGCTTTCTGCTGGGAAGTAAATGGAGATTATGGTATGGGAAGCGAAAGATAAAATGTGGATCCCTTACCCAATGTACTTTCGACACTGAGCTGCCCACCATGCTGGTGGATAATCTCTTTTGATATGTAAAGGCCCATTCCGAGGCCGGAGAAGTTTTTTTCTACTTCGCTGGTCCTGTAAAACTTATTAAAAACAGCATCCAGGCTTTCAGCCGAGATACCGATGCCAAAATCCCTCACGCGGATGAGGAAGCTGTTTCCGATAAGCTCACTTTCAATTTCAATAATTTCGCTCTCGGGTGCATATTTAATCGCATTGGTCAGCAAGTTAACCAGGACCTGTTCAATTCTGGCCGGGTCTGCAGTTATCCTCGCAGCCGCGCTGCTCAGAAGCCTGAAATCATAATGGGGATAGCCATCCCGGAATGTTTCCAGCACGCTTTCCAGAATGGTTTCCATCTCCAGGCTGACCATGGTAAAGGACATTTTACCGCTCTCTATTTTTGAGAGGTCAAGCAAATCAGAAATCAGCTCATCCAGGCGGTTGACCTGCATGCTAGCCTTTTCAAGATACTGACCTGATTTCGAGTTGTCACCTCCGTCGATGTTTCTGGCCAACAATTGCATATAAGCCTTTGCACTGGTCAGCGGGGTTTTGAGTTCGTGGCTGGCGATGCTGACAAATTCATCCTTGAGTGATTCTGCTTTTTTTCTGGACGCTATCTCAGCTTCAAGTTCTTTCTGCTTTTGAAGAAGTATTCTGTTCTGTTCATAAATGTGATAGAAGGTGTTGATTTTTGCAATCAGGATAAGCGGTTCAACTGGTTTGGTAACGTAGTCAACCGCTCCGTTTTGTAATCCCCTCAGTAAAAACTTTTGTTCCAGTGCCGCTGCCGATAGAAAAAGAATGGCGGTGTTTTTAGCTCCGCTATAACCCGAAAGCAGTTCCGCGACCTCAAAGCCGTCCATCCCAGGCATTTGCACATCAAGAATGACCAGAACATAACTTTTTTTTAAGGCCATCTTCAAGGCTTCTTCACCACTTGCTGCGGTATCTACACCAAATCCGTGTCCAACCAACGTTTTTTGAAGGGAGAATCTGTTTTCAGCAATATCGTCAACGAGTAGAATCATCAGATTGAATTTGCCGCAAAATTACCATTATTTAATTACAATTCAATGATTGAGGTTTTATCAATACACTTGTCATTAATTAATATCAAAGAGACTTCCTGTAACTCTTTTTTGTTTTCACTTAAAAAGGACATTAACTTAATGGATTCATCTATCAGCTCTAGACAAACAGGATTTTCAGATGAAGGGATTTCAGAAATATTGTATTGAATACGGCCATTGTTCAAATATCCGCTTTTTGCAGTAAAAATAATGGCTTGATGGATAGCACTTAGCTTCGCCTTTTTCAGAAGATAATCTCCAAGATTATTACTCAGCTTTTCCTCCAAAAGCTTTGTCCCATAACTGATTGTCCAAATCTGAGATATATTCTTACAATGGTTAAATTTTCTGCGTTCATGATTTCAGTTTTATAGTTCATTTAATCTTTTTCCGGTGAAGCTTGCAAACCTATTGTGTTTAGGTTCGCCTATCATCTGCCTTCCATAAATGCTGCTATGACCTGAGAATAAATAGGCAACCACACAGGCGATAGCAACATAGACGCCGCAATCGCGGCCGAAAAGCTCCACTGCCATGATACTGCAGGCTAAAGGTGTATTAGTAGCTCCTGCAAAAACAGCAAGAAAGCCCATTCCTGCCAAAAGTCCTACCGGTAAAGGAATAAAATAACCCAGTGCATTTCCCAATGCAGCGCCGATAAAAAATAATGGTGTTACCTCACCACCTTTAAATCCTGCGGCTAAGGTAACGATGGTAAAAATCATTTTTAATGCAAAATCATAAGCTGGTAATTGCTGTTCAAAGGAAGCTACGATGGTGGGAATGCCTAATCCGATATATTTTGTAGATCCTAAGGCCCAAACAGCGGTTGCGACTAAAATCCCACCAGACAAAGGACGTAAAGGTGGATAAGAAATTTTGTTTTTAAAAAGTCTGCCTACACGGTGAATGGTTTTGCTGAAAATTGCAGCACAAAGTCCGAATGCAATTCCTGCTAGGATGGCGTAAAAACCATTCAAAAAAGAAAAATCCGGGATGGTTGGGATATGATAATGGGTATGCCCGGTTTTCCAAAGTTTAGTGACCAAATCCGCGGTGATGGCGGATGCAAATGCCGGAAAAATCGAATCATATTTGAGTCTGCCAATCAAAAAGACTTCTAACCCGAAAATAGCTCCGGCCAATGGCGTTCCGAATACAGAACCGAAACCTGCGGCAATGGCAGAAATTATTAGAACTTTCCTTTCGGCCGGTGTGAGCTTCAGTGGCTTTGTAAATTGGTCTGCAATAGATCCCGCCATTTGTATCGCTGTTCCTTCTCTTCCGGCAGAGCCTCCAAAAAGATGGGTTGCGAGTGTGCCAAGATAAACAAAAGGCGTCATCCGAAAAGGGATAATATCTTTTGGATCGTGAATGGTATCAATCAGCAGATTATTTCCTGCTTCAACTTCTTTACCAAACCTGTGATAAATGTAGCCGATTACAAACCCCGCAATCGGAAGAAGGGCAATTAACCAAAGGTGATTTTCCCGGAAATCCGTAACCCAGCCCAATGTTTTTAAAAATAATGCGGATGCGGTTCCAATACAGACACCAACAATAAGGCTGATCAGCAACCATTTGAGGATGTAGGGAAGGGACGGATAAGCTCTAAAAAAAGCTTTTGTTCTGATAAGGGATCTTTGCCCTTTCGATTTTTGATAATGACGCATAATATATCCTGACTAAATGTTGAACATTCAATTTTAATCAGGCGCCATCAGCTTTTTTAAAGCGGTTGGGTAAGGGAGACACCATTCCCTTTTTTGAATAATCAAAGGTAATCAAAAAATATTAATCTCTACGATGCTTTAGATAGTCTTTGAGAATTTGTGCAATTCCGAGCGTACAATTGATTCTATTTTTTTCACTCATCGCAGGAAATGGAACACTTGTCAGCAAAGCCTCCTTCGGTAGTTTTGCTTTTTCGATAGCCATAATAACATACTTTTCAATATCTTTCATGATTACAATAACATACTTGGGACGATGTGCCCTTAATCTTTCTGAAAGAGAATCTACGCTTTCAGAACGCTGGTTTCGTCTAGTTGCCATATCAGTTCGGTTCATCTCTGCAGTAACCAAATATTCAAGTTCACAATTCATTTCACGAAAAAATGCCAGAAAATCAGTATCGGTTTCAAAAATTCCGAATTGCATTTCAAAAGCAGACTTTACACACCTGTACAGCGCTGTGTTGCAATTATAAAAAGATTTGGTATCAGAAGATTTTGCTTCGGTGATCAGTAGGATTTCTGTTGCCATTTCAAATATTAATATTTAATATCGTGTGATCATTTCATTGACTCAACGATTTTATAGTTAGCCATGCTTACCTTATCCAGGCTTAAATCGTTGTTGAGCACATAAAAGAACTTTCCATCTTTCGAAAAAACAATTGCCTGCCTTGGTTCTTTAAACCCTTTGATGGTTTGAATGTTCTTATAAGTTTTAACATCTACCACGGATACCGTATTATCAACTTTGTTGCCGCTTAAAAGAAACTTTCCGTCAGGTGAAAGGCTTGCCCCATAATTGTCCTTGCCAACCGGAATGCGTTGAGTGATCTTTTTGCCGGCTACATCTACAACAAGCAATTCACTGCTACCGCTATTTGCTGCATACAAGGTTTTACCATCTTTACTGATCGAGATCGCCCGGATCTTATTGAATCCTTTTACTTCACCCTCTGTTTTTAGTGTTTTAACGTCAACAATTGTGATATGGTCGTTTTCAAAATTGGTCACATATAATTTTGTATTCTCTGGATTAAGTTTTACACCTTGTCTGGGCTGATGAAAACCCCTGATAACCGTGTCGGCCTCATGATTTGCCACATTCAATACAGTGACTGTGCTGGCTGCTTCATTATTAATAAAGATCCGCCTTCCGTCATCCGAGATGGTAGTTCCGAAGGCCCCATAGCCAACTGGAAATTTTTCAATCAATTGAAATGTCGCGGCATCATACGCCATCAAATAGCCATGACTGCTATCAGTGATATACAATAGCTTCCCATCTGGAGAAAACAATATATTCCTGGGATTTACAAAACCCTTGATGGTAGTTTTTAGCGATCCCTTATCAAGATCGTAAATTTTAATTTGAGTAGAATCACTATATGATGCAACCGCTGTTTTTTCATCAGGGCTAACTGCAAGCGAATTATTCTTAATGGCTCCATCAAATGGCATTTGTGCAAGTGATTTACCTGTAATATTCAATAGTACTATTACTAAGATATATGATATTTTTTTTCATGATATTATTTATTAATTTATTCTATTAGCTGGCAGCCTGGCTTGCTAATCTGATCCAGACGAAAATAGTTGTGGTTTGACTATAAAATGTAAGCATCTTTCAAACGCACCATCTCGGAAAACCAGTTTATCAAAGTACAAACTATTCAATTAGCCTGCAAATGATGTTACGGCCCAAAGAGCGGCAGCTGATATCATCACCCACAGCACCACACCCTGTAGCAAAGGCCTAAAGCCGACGCTCGAAAGCAGCTTTCTGTTCAGCCCACATCCGATCAGAAATAAGGTTAAGGTCAGTCCCGCTTTGGCAATACCAGTAAGGTAATGACCATAATTCTGAATAAATGGGATATAGGTGTTTGCAATTATTGCCAGGATAAATAGACCGATGAACCATGGGACTTTTACCTTACTATCCTTGTTTTTGAAAAGAAAAGTAGACAGGAATGCTACTGGGATAATCCAAAGGGCACGGGCAAGCTTTACCGTAGTGGCTACTTCCAGTGCTTTCGCTCCATATTTACTCGCAGCACCGACAACCGAACTGGTGTCATGTATGGCAATGGCACTCCATAATCCGAACTGGGTCTGCGAAAGTTTCATTGCATGTCCGATGACCGGAAAGACAAAAAGAGCAACAGAATTGAGAATGAAAATCGTTCCCAAGGCAACGGAAATCTGTTTTTCCTCTGCTTTAATGACTGGTGATACTGCTGCAATCGCACTTCCTCCACAAATGGCAGTACCAGCGGAAATCAGATAGGAACTCTTTTTGTCGATTTTAAGAAATTTACCCATAAAGTATCCTATGATCAGTGTGCCGATGATGGAAACTATGGTAAACACAATACCTTCCTTGCCTGCAGCCATCGCACTGGTTACATTCATCCCAAAACCAAGGCCAACTACGGATACCTGCAGTAAAATGTGGGTGGCCTTATGATTCAGGTGAAGGTAAGGGTGACCTATGAATTGTGCAATTACAAGGCCCATCAACAACGCTATGGGAGGAGAAATAAGTGGCGAGAGGCAAAATACAGTTGCCAGTAAAAAAATGACCTCACGTGTAGTGATGCTCCGGTCCAGGAACCGGTTGAATATATTCGGTTTTGATGTTTTTGGATTTTCTTTGTTCATTATCTTGTTTTATTGATTATCCAAAAATCCGACAATTAAACCCGCTCTGGAAATCACTTATTCCTATAGACCATTACCAAAAGTTATTGAAGTAAGCGGTTTATATTTCATGGCGAAACTTTTCCGCCATTTTGATGAGCAGTGCCGGTAAACCGGAAACCTGCCCGTGCACATGTGCCAACTGCAATGGCCTGATGATTTCAAATCCCTGGATATCTATGATCCTGAGGGATTTTTCCCTGAGCTCCTTTACAATGGCATGAACCGAAACAAAGGCAAGGCAATCTCTTTTTGCAAGATAGCTTTTGATGCCCTCTGTGCTGCCAAGATGCATCTCTATCCGAAGCTCGTTAAGCCTGATTCCACTACTTTTTAACTGGTGGGAAATCACCTCGAGCGTGCCTGAGCCAGGCTCCCTTAAAACCAGGGGAAAGTCTTTCAGTTCCTCCAAAGTTATGGACTCTTTTTTGAACCTGGTAAAATGAGCTGGACATACCAGTACAATTTCGTCGGTCAAAAACGGTGAATATTGGAGTTGTGGATTCTTGGAAATCCCCTCGATAAACGCAATTTCTATTTCCTTTGCCAGCAGTGCACCTTCAATATCTTCGGTATTTCCACTGAGCATACTGATGCGTACATTTTCAAAGCGCTGATGAAAATCAGCAAGCAACGATGGGAGAATGTACTGCGACAAGGTCGTGCTCGCCCCGATGCTGATCGCACCAGATTGCTGCTCCCTACCAAGATTCATATCGAACTCAAGGTCACGATAAATGGCCAATAGCCTATCTGCGTAAGCCAATAACTGTTCACCAGAATTGGTCAGGCTTATTTTGCTGTTGCCGCTTCTTTCGAATAAGTTGACCTTATAGTGTTCTTCTAGTTCCTTTATGTGCTTGGTAACAGCCGGTTGGCTGATAAAAAGTTCAGCCGCGGCCTTGGTGAAATTAAGCCTTTTGGCAACGGTATGGAATACCTTTAATCTGAAATCGAACATAGTATAGCTAATATAGGATAAAAAATGGGGCTATTGCCAACCCCATTTTTTGAAAACCTGATGCGCAGGCTCGCTTTGCAGAAACTTGATAAACGATAAGGCCTGTCCTTTATGCTTGCCATTTAAGGTTGGCGCTATGGGCGTCCCGCGGTAAGTCTGCATTTCAGATGAAAGTTCAACCATTGCTGTTTCTTCTTTCAGATTCTGATGCCAGGATGCGTAGGTAATCCATGCATCGAAAGAGGGGTCTTTTTTCCAGGCTTCAATACCGAGCGCAGTATTAGCGAATGATTGCCTGATATTGGGCTGAAGCTTCGATATGAGATTTTTTTTACCGGCTATATCTTCCCACAGTCCCAACTGCCCTGCACCATTCACATCAAGGATATGAATTCCGGGTTCCGTAAGATCTGCAATACTTTTGATCTGTTTAGGATTGCCCGGCCTGACCAAAATGGCAGCTCGCCTCTGGTAAAGTGAGACTCTCGCTTTAGGATCAATCATTCCCGGATGTTGCTGTTCGAATTGGGTCAGCATATATTCCGCTCCTCCGAATATCAGGTCTGCGTTTTGCTCCGCCAGCTGCAGCCACTTATTTTCGGGTCCGCCAACCACTTTTACTGGTATTCCGGTTTGGATAGTAAATAATTGTGCACATTCTTTCATCGGCGAGAGCGGGCCACCCGGTCCATATACATGCAGGGTATCTGACTGTGCCATGGCCGGGCCAACTGTAATTGCTAAAGCAATAATCGATATTATTTTTTCATCTGTTTATTTTTTCTCAAAGGTGATAAGTTATCATGCTCAGATCACTTGGTAATGCAATCAAAAAGAGCATAATGGTTTGATGTTGCTTTATTCAGTCGTAAAACCATATTTTCGGTAGACTTGTTTGGCCGCCTCACTGGTTAGGAAAGTCATAAAATCTTTAGCGGCCTGCGGGTGAGGAGCGCTTTTCATTAATCCTGCAATATACTGCGCCTCAATATTTTCTTTTTGTGGTATTTCCACCATATCTACGGGATGGCCGATCATTTTCTGATAAAATACCTCAGAGTACCAGACCGGAGCAACATCACTTTTTCCATAAAGAATGCGCATTGGACTTTGTCTATGGTGTATCTGGGTCAGATAAGTAGAACTGTCGCCGACCTTGGTTTTCATGATCGCGTTTTTCAATGGTTCCCCACCGGCTTTAACATAGGCTTCTTCAATCCGTTTACCAATCCCTTCCCATTCCGGGTTAGGCATGCTGATGCGTAAAGTGGGATCAGCCAGCGCTGTGAGACCCTTGATTTTCTTTGGATTACCTTTTTGTACCATTAGTGCAAGGCGGTTTTTTGCATAGAGTTTTGTGGAAAAGAAGTATTCCGGCATCTGTTCGATCCTGCTCTTGCCCGCAGTGTATACATCAGGTTTCAGCGAAATCCTCATGTTGCCAATTACGATGTTGCCGCCGATGATCTGTTTGGCAAGGATACCCGGAGGAAGCGTTTCAGCAAAGATGCGCTGATATTCTGGATAGGCTGTCTTGAAAGCAGCGAGCAGATCATCTATGCACATAAACTGGTTGCCCGCAAAAAAGACAACCAATTGCGGATCGTTGATATCCCCGTACAAATCGGGTACATTGTCAATTCCAGGCACCGTAAAGTTCAGTTTACTTTCGGGCGGGGTATTCCAGGGCGGATCGAACCTGTATTCCTGCGCTGTTGCATTGCCGGTAACTAAACCGAAAAACACAAAGGCTAACATATTTTTAAATAGTTTCATTTTTGTAGATATTAAAGTTTAAGGATGTACCGTTGCCCATCCCTGATACTGTCTGATGATAATCTCCCCGTTGCCGCTTGGGACGTAGGAGATAATGGGCAATAACTGGTCTTTATTGATATTACGCTCTTTGATGGTATTTTCACACTGTGCCAGGATCACGCCGGCATCCTTCAATGATTGCAATCTGTCCTGAAAAGCAGCTGTTTTATCAAATAGTTTAACCCCGTCGCCGAATGCGATAATTTCAACGGTCAGTTTTCCTTTTAATCTGGGATCTTCCAGTGCATTTTTGATATTGCGGAGCGTACCGCTTATCCGTTTCTCATCTGCGGTATTTACGATATACAGCGCATTGTAGTGTTTCAGCGTTGCCTTTGCGCCTGTGAATTCGGCAGGCTGTTGTGCTTTTACTTTTGTTAATGTCGCCAATGTGGTCAACATCATCAGATAAATGATTTTTTTCATGATTTTATTTGTTTAAAGATTTTTGACAATAGGTTTAAATGGACCGTATTTATGTTGAACTTCAGAAAATTTGTCCTTGTAGGGGCCGAATGGAAAATCTACAGGTTTTTTGGAGATATCCTTCCAGTCCATTGACTGATCCTTATGCGGCCGGGGCTGGCTGTTAACAAAGGCAGCAACGTCCCAAGCCTCTTCATCGCTCAGAAAGGGATGCTCATAAGATGTCCCAAAAGGCATATTGTTCTTAACAAAACCTGCAAAATTGCTTATGCGGTAGAGGCCTGCACCATCGTTGTAGCTATGCTGACCCCAAAGCGGGGGAAAAGCATATTCATTGCCCGCATCGTTCATTTTGCCCTCCCCATTTTTTCCATGACAACTCATGCACAGGTTAGTGTAGGCAATTCTTCCATTTTGCAGGCTAGCTGCCCTGTCCAGAAAAGCAAGTTTCTCCACCGCATTCTTGTCTGGCTTAATGCCTTTTGACACATCTTTTCCCAGCCATTTCATATAAGCAATCATCGCCTGCATTTCTTTAGTGGCTGTATCTAGCTTTTCTCCATTCAAACTGCGCTGAAAACAGCCATTTATGCGATCTGCAATTGAAACGACCTTATTCGATCTGGCCTTGAACTGCGGGTAGGTGGAAGCCACGGCGGAATAATTAAGCGCCCAAATTTTTCTGCCTGCATCATTATGACAGTTTTGACAGTTCATTCCATTAGTCAACCTGCCTACTATCCCTAGTGTGTACGT
>NZ_AJLG01000115.1 GCF_000258495.1 Pedobacter agri PB92 | reverse complement strand
CTCAGGGCGGCGGTAACCAAGAGCAACAAATACGAGCCAACACTGAACGAGACCTTTGCGGATTTCGCTGACCATTATGGAACAACAATTCTGCCTGCACGGGCATACCGCCCAAGGGATAAGGCACTTGTTGAAGGAGCTGTTAAGATTGCATATAGCCGGATCTACGCGCCACTAAGAAAACATGTCTTTCACTCCCTGGCAGAATTGAATGTTGCAATACTTGAGGCTCTTGAGATACACAATAGCCAGCCCCTCAAGGGAAGAAACTATAGCAGACGCCTGCAGTTCGAGGAGATTGAGCGGGAGGCACTCAATCCTTTGCCGGTGCTGAAATACGAGTTTAAGAAACAGCACCACGCAACGGTGATGAAGAATGGCCGCGTCAATCTTGGTCCCGATAAGCATTATTACAGCGTCCCGTTCCGTTTTATCGGTAAAAAGGTCAAGATACTCTACTCCAGGTCAAATGTGGAGATCTTCTATCACTATGAGCGCATAGCGATGCACAAGCGAATGAAAAGTCCTTATAGTTATAGTACGGATAAAGACCATATGGCCACTACCCATAAGTTCGTCACGGACTGGACACCGGACCGTTTTCTGGAATGGGCATCCAGTATAGATGAGGACGTCAAGCTTTATATCCTTAAAATACTCGACAGGAAACAGCATCCTGAGCAGGCGTACAAATCGTGCGTGGGCATACTAAGCTTTGCGAAGAAAGCCGGGAACCAGCGGCTGATCAATGCCTGCAGACGTGCACTTGGCTTTGGGATATACAGCTATAAAACCATACAGACCATACTTGAGCGCAACCTTGACCAGTATGAGGAAAGCCTGTTTGCTGATGAACTGCCAATGCCAGCCCATGACAACATTCGCGGAGGCGACTACTAAAAGTAACCATTAAAATCATATAGAAATGAATACGAATACACTTGACAAAATGCGAAGGCTGAAGTTCTATGGAATGTTCCATGCCTTCAAAAGCAGTATTGAAACCGGGCAGACCACAGAGTATACTGCTGATGAACTGTTGGCACACCTGATAGAGGCCGAATGGGATGACAGGCAAAACCGAAAGATTGAACGCCAGATTCTTTACGCCAGGTTCCGTTATAAGGCATCCATTGAGGATCTGCATTATCATGTAGAAAGAAGCATTGACAGGAATCAGATCATGAGATTGGCCGACTGCACCTTCATCGACAGGTTTGAAAATCTGCTTATCACAGGAAGCACTGGCATCGGGAAAAGCTATCTTGCCTCAGCAATAGGTTATCAGGCGTGTATGCTTGGTTACAGAGTTCTGTATGGAAGCACACCAAAGCTGTTCGCAAAGTTAAAGATGGCAAAGGCTGATGGATCGTATATAAAAGAGGTCTCACGTATTGAAAAGCAACAGCTTCTGATACTCGACGATTTCGGGATACAGCCATTTGACTCACAAAGTAGGGCTGCCCTTATGGAGATCATTGAGGATAGGCATGGAAAGACATCACTTATTATAACATCACAACTTCCGGTAAGTAAATGGCATGAGGTAATTGGAGAAAAAACGATCGCCGATGCAATCTTGGACAGGATTGTTCGCGATGCCCACAGGATAGAACTCAAGGGCGAATCGATGCGTAAAAAAAGAAGCGTTGCTCCCGAAAATACCTATCTGTAAAAATTACTTTTAAATCATTACTTTTGACATCGTACCTATAGCATCTGCTGCACTCGTTCGCCAGCAATTCAGGTGGTCAGTTTACCACGGAATCACATGGTCAGTTTCTCCGAAATATACAGTTGATGTCCTGAACCTCATATTTGAGCTGAAGAAATTGTTTAACGTGTCTGATGGAGCTTTGATAGGTTTGAAACGTACTATAACTGTATCCCTTACCGATCAGTTTTTCCATATTGTCATTGTGCTTCTGATAAACCCTCAGCAGGCTATGGTTAGACGTATTCTTTCCGGTAAGATGATCCCGTAAGATAACCGCTGTCACCTCATCTTCCTTTTCAACAAGAGTGGTATGAAACCGTCGAACTTTTGAGGCCAGCGTGTCCAGATAATCATTAAGTTCCCGGATCTCCTCGCGCAGGCCAGTGCCTTTACCTTTAAGTGCCGACCAGAAGCTTGGAATAATTTCCCTGCCGACAGAATATTCCGAATGTTTTCCTTTCACGGTAATCCGTAAATAGATGGGCATCATCTCGCCCTTGATAAAATTTTTTGGTCTTTTCAGATAGAATAAAAGATGAAAGTTGTAACTCATAATGATACATTTAAAATTAAACAAATGTACATTTGAGCCAGTGAGTCATCAAGATGTTCGTCAGTCGAACGAGCTGTAAATCAATATCTTACAAAATAATCCAGCACCCGAACATTTCGGAATAATTCCGGTTTTGATGTTTCAATCAATCCACTGACCTACAGTGTTTTACAAAACATAGTCAATTTTCGACTCACTCAGATTGACCATTCAAAATGGTCGAAAATGGGTCTTAATGTGTTATAAAAAACAAAACAAAGCATTGAAAATCAACGATTTGCGCGACAATGTTCTGGTTTGAATCTAAGGAAGTGGTCCCGACGAGAATCGAACTCAAATATAAATTTAAGTGTTTTCCGTTTCGTCTAGAGCGCTTTTTTGGATTTGATCACTGACCAATGACTTTAATAGTTGCCCAAAAGAATGGTTCTTCTTATCTAATATATAATTGGAGTTAACTGACGTTTGACTCTGTAGATACAGGAAATTATATCATGAAAAATTTTGAGTTGATTCAATCATAATTAATATGAAAAAACAATGCTAACGAATAATATAATGGCTTTGTTATTGCCACTTGTGTAAATTGATATGTAACGCAAATTTTGGTTTATGGTGATTTTTATAACTTTTGCGAGGACTATTGTTTTTTTTCAATGTAGACTAAATATATCGACCACCAATTTCCGCCTTATAAGTTTGCTTCTGATTTACTCAAAATAATTAATGTAACTTCAGGTTTTTGTTATTGGAGCTATTTGAATGATTTTTTCTTCAAATTGTCTACTCTCACTTCCGTCTTTATTCAGCTTCGGAACTTTTTCATAAATTATTTCTACCATATCATGCGATTGGATACCCCTCGGAATTAATTGGGCAACGGATTTTAACATTAAAGCTTTTGCAATTAGATTTAAGTGCCTGATACTATATTTATCTGGCTGTCCTAAGGCTTCAACTTTTCCTACAAAACTTTTACTTAAATTCATTTTCTCGCTCAAGTCTCTTTGAGATAGCTCACATTTCTCCCTTAATACCTTTACCTTGAGAATGATTTCATAGTCTAATTGCGATATTATGGTTGATAAATATTTCATAAAATTGCTCCGATAATTTGGAGCGTTAATATTGTTTTACTATATTTGTTATCAGTTAATTATAGCGACAAATAGAGTTAGGTAAAACTAGCTTTAACGATGTCTCTCATGAAACGAAACCGTCAAATTTCCTCCATGAGCTGATCGTGAGTTCGCCTATTCTATTGGATATTTATATCTTTGATATATTATTCAATAGGGCGAATTTCATGTAAGCCTTTTGGAGGGCTCAGATCTTATCTGAGTGGGTTCTTGACGGTACCAGTTTCAAAAGCAGTGAAGTTCGCCCTATTGGTTTCCCACCAATTTGGTTATCTTCTGCTTTTATTGAGTTCACATCGTTTTACATAAAGATTAACCGTTTATGAAAACGAAAAGATTAAGCGCCGTCAAAATTATTCACCTCCAGGAGGTGATTCGTAGTTATTCCCTAAAACTATTATTAAAGAACGTCATCTGTTCTCCATCGTAATAAGTGACAGAATTCCAAGTGATAATACAGCCCAAAAAAGCGGAGGCTGTGTGAAGAGAGCACACAAAGTCCCGCCGGGTTAATTCAGCTTGGTACCAGCCCTTTTTTGCTGATTAGGCAAAGTGCAGCACAATGGTTTTTCGCAATCCCAAGGTAAGTATCTTTTTCATAATAACAAATACGGTTTACCGTATCCGCATGTTTTTAATGTGGGGAGGGCTGGTTTTTGCCTAAATTTTCAGTACACAATATAAATTCAATTAAAGATAACATGAGCTTAAGCAACCACTATCCTTTCGATAGGCTTTATGCTTTAAAGCCTAAGAACCCGGTATAACCCACCAAAACCAAGGCAGGCAACCTGAAATGGTTAAATAGAAATAGGTTCTTTAATGATACCTGCCTTGGTTTTCTAAGAATAAATTTAAAATTTCCTTCAACTAACCAAGCAAACTCATGGAAAAACCAATAATTATAGCCGTGATGGCTATGCCATGCCTTTTACTCTTAAATTGTTTTGATTTAAATCTCAAAAACAATGACCGTCCAGGTACACTCATGCTGTTGCTGTTGCAAGTGATGTATAAATTCAGGCTATTTATTTTAAAAAATCTTGCCAGAACTTTTCTTTTTATCAATTTATTTTTCTTCCTGGCATTAGACTCAAGCGGACAAATTGCGCAAAAGCAAGTGCTTTCCATTGGAGATACTGTTCCAGAGAGCCTGTGGAACTCGAACCATACTGTTTATAAGGAGGGAAAGATCGTTAATCATAGTCTTGAACAATACAAAGGACAACTTTTGATACTGGACTTCTGGAGCACATGGTGTGGCCCATGCATAAGGTCATTGCCTGAACTCGATTCAATAGGAAAAATGTTCAGAGACAAAGTTCAAGTGGTACTGGTCACTAAAAACACCAACGAAATTCTAAGCAAATTCCTGAAAAATAGCGATTACGCCAAGGGAGTAAAATTGCCCTTTATACTTAACGACTCCATTCTCAACAGCCATTTTCCTCACCAAAGTATATCACACCAAATCTTTATCGATAGTAAAGGGATTGTTAGGGCTATAACAGGCATTAATGGAGCCACAATCAAAAATATTCAGCAAATCGTTAATGGAAATCCAATTGATTTTCCGCTCAAGGATGACTTTGCTCCACGCTCTAATCCAAATAAAGAATGAACGAATTAATATTTAACCATTGCATACGTGTTGGTTTTTCGGCTACGCTATTCATTTTAACCTACTTTTGCTGTCCTTTTAAAACGCTAGCACAGCAAAGAGAAAGACTGCTGTCTGGAACTGTCATTTCTTCCAATGACCGCAACCCTATATCCGGAGCCATACTCACTATCGGTAAAAAATCCACTAATTCTGATAACGATGGAAAATTCTCTATCTCAACCACTATAGAAATAGGAGATTTGAAAGCATCCTTTGTTGGGTTCAAGACAAAATTGATTCCTTTTGACCTCAACAAAAGCACGGTAATACCTATATTCCTCGAAGTGGATTCACTTGATCTTGGCTCGGTCGAAATTTCTACAGGATATGAACAGAAAAGGAGGGAACGGGTCACAGGCTCCCTCGACCTGGTTGACAACAAACAGCTGAATGCACAATTTGGACCAAACGTGTTGAACAGATTGGAAGGCATGACTCCGGCAGTGTCCTTTGACAGGGATGGCCAGCGTCCGGGATTAACAGTAAGGGGAATCAGCAGCATCAATGCCTCGAAATCTCCTCTTATCATATTGGATAACTTCCCATACGCAGGCGAAATCAGCAACATCAATCCAAATGATATCGAGAGCATTACTGTCTTAAAAGACGCAGCAGCATCCTCTATTTGGGGCGCAAGGGCTGGTAATGGCGTTATTGTGATTACCTCGAAAGCGGGACGTAAGAATCAGGAAATGTCCATCGCACTGAACAGCAATTTGAGTATAACATCTAAGCCCGATATTTACAAAACTCAAAATTTTATATCGTCTTCAGATTATATCGATCTTGAAAAGTTTCTATACTCAAAAGGCTATTATCAGTCCCTGCTGGAGAACATTAGCAATTATTCCGTAGTATCACCGGTAGTGGAATTACTTAGAAAGCGTTCAGCGGCTACAGCCGAAGAACAGGTCCACATTGATAGACAAATTGAAGATCTGAAAAGAAATGATGTAAGAGGGGATATCGACCGCTACTTATATTCCACAGGTTACAATCAGCAGTACGCGCTTAGCATTAATGGTGGCAGTGAAAAAAACACTTATTTTTATTCAGCAGGATACGATAGGGGAAAGAACCAACTGTCTGCCACAAACGACAGGTTATCAATCAAAGCCCAAAACGCCTTTAACCTGAGCGACAGGCTCTCACTAAGAACTAATCTATTGTATACCGCAACCACAAACCGATCTGGAAAGCCGGATCCTGCATCGATCAGATCAGGAGTATCTCAAGGTCTATACCCTTATGCAATGCTTGCTGACAGGGAAGGTAATTCTCTTGCGATTCCCAAGATCTATCGTGAAAGTTATGTCGCAACAGCTGGCGGTGGAAAACTGTTGGACTGGAAGTATTATCCACTGGAGGATTATAAAAACTCCAATAGTTCAAGAAAATCACAGGATTTTCTGACGAATGTTAATCTGGAGTACCGGATTTTGCCATGGCTGAAAGCTGGCGCGAGATATCAGTTTGAAAAACAAATCACAGAGGGAAAAACGCTTAATACGGAAGGAAGTTTTTTCACCAGAAACATGATTAATCAATTTACCCAGCTCAATCAGGTGACTGGTGCCCCCAAATACTTCATTCCTAGGGGCTCCATTTTAGACCTCAATAAAATTGATCTATCCTCTCAGAATCTCAGGACGCAGATCGATGTTGATAAATCATGGAGCGATCACAGCATCAGCGGAGTAATAGGTGCTGAGGTAGGACAGAGCCGGACTAATGGTAATTCATATCGTACTTTTGGTTATAACGATGAACTTGGCGTGGCAACAGGACTGGTCGATCCGGTCAACAGTTATCCGTTATTTTACGGCGGGACGGCGACTATTGGAAACAACAATACCTTTTATGGGACAGATAACCGATCTATAGCCTATTATGCCAGTGGGGCATATACTTATTTAGGCAGGTATAGTTTCTCCGGAAGTATCAGAAAAGACCAGTCCAATATTTTTGCAGTAAAAACGAATCAAAAGGGAAGACCTTTTTGGTCAGCAGGAGCAGCCTGGGACCTGACAAGGGAAGCTTTTTTTCCGCTTTCGACCTTTTCCTACTTCAAGGTCAGAGCCACTTATGGAACTAGCGGCAACGTTGACAATTCGCTCTCTGCCCTTACGACGATGAGCTACACAGGAAGTCCAAATTCGCTCACCGGATTTACCCAGGCAGTGATCAACAAATTTGCGAATCCTGATCTAAGATGGGAAAAAACCGGCATGTTCAATATCGGAATCGATTTTGCAACTTCCGGCGGCAGGATTTCCGGAAGCCTGGATTACTATCAAAAAAGAGGAACAGATCTTTTGGGCGATGCTTTAATTGATATCACAACTGGTCTGAAGGTCACTACTGTGCGTAAAAATGTCGCAGCCATGAGTGGTAAGGGGATTGATCTGACATTGAATACATTAAATATAGACAGCAAGATTAAATGGAGAAGTACATTATTACTCGCCTACAACCAGAACCGGGTCCGGAATTATTACCTGAGCACTTATCAGGGATCTAATTACATTACGCCTCAGGGTAACCTGATTACCCCGGTAGCGGGATATCCGGTATATTCTATCTTTAGTTATAGAGCAGCCGGCCTTGATCCGCAAACAGGAAATCCACTCGGGTACCTTGGGGATAAAATCAGTACTGATTATACTGCGATAACAGGTAGTGGTACCCAGGTTGCGGACCTAGTCTACAATGGCCCATCAACACCGGTTGTGTCCGGTGCAATCAGAAATACGCTAAACTATAAAAATTTTGAACTCTCCGTTAACATCACCTATAAACTCGGCTATTATTTCCGGAAGAACTCAGTAGCATACAGTTCCTTGTTTGCGGGCTGGGTACAACATGCGGACTATATGAGCCGATGGCAAAAAGAAGGTGATGAGCGCTTTACGACCATCCCTTCCCTTGTATACCCGGCTGATCCAAACAGGGATGCTTTCTATGCCGGATCAGAAACGCTGGTAAGGCGTGCCGATCATTTGAGGCTTCAATATGTATCTATAGCTTACAGTGTTCCTGGTATAAAGTTAAAAAAACTACCGGTCAGGGATCTTAGCATAACAGCGAATGCTTCTAATCTTGGAATGCTCTGGGCCGCCAATAAAGACGGCATCGACCCTGACTATCCTTATGATATCAGCCCGCCAAAAATGCTTTCATTTGGATTAAGGGCTAAATTTTAAAATAAAGACGATGAGAAAAAGATTAAAACCAACCGAAAACTACGCTAGAATTCTAACGTTTTTTCACCTTGTGGCCATATTGCTTCTATTTGGCAGCTGCAAAAAATACCTGGATGCAAAACCGGAAAAATCCATTCAGATCCCTAAAACGACAGCCGATCTGCAGGCACTCTTGGACTATGCCGATGATATGAACAACATTTCTGCGCCCGCTCTTGAAGTGTGCTCTGATGACTATTATCTTCCTGATAATGTCTGGAATTCCCTTACCTCAGTATCCAGAAAAAATCTTTATATATGGGAAAGGGATGTGTTCAACGATAATATAACGCCCGGAGAATGGGCTTCCACTTACATTCCGGTCTACAAGGCTAATGTGGTGCTGGAGGGTTTAGAGAAACTAGAAAGGATTTCCTCAAACGCTAGTGAATATGATCAGATCAAGGGGGCTGCACTTTTATATCGTTCAAGGTCTTTTTTTGAAGCGCTGCAGGTTTGGGCATTGCCTTATGATCATAACTCGGCAACTAATACTTTAGGAATTCCGCTGCGGTTAGGATCAGATTTTAATGAAGTCTCCGTAAGATCCAGTATCCGGCAATGTTATGACCAGGTTATAGCGAATTTGAAACAGGCTGCAATGCTGCTTCCTGTTACTCCGCAACATGTGATGCGTCCTTCGCGTCCTGCCGCATTTGGTTTACTGGCCAGGACCTACCTGGTGATGCAGGATTATGAGAATGCAGGGCTTTATGCGGATTCATGCCTCCAATTGAAAAATACACTTATTGATTATAACGTCTTGAATAGTACTTCCGCTTTTCCATTGCCCCGCTTTAATGCTGAAATTGTGTTCAGCACTGCCATTATCCCGCAGACCAACTCAGTCAATGGCCGGATTGACAGTACGCTTTACCGTTCCTATTCAGAAAATGATCTCCGGAAGAAATTATACTTCAAGGCTTTCACGGCAGCTACGGGCGGAGGATTTGGTTTCAAGGGAAGCTATTATGCTGCCAACAACCTTTTTAATGGGATTGCAACAGATGAGATGCTGCTGATACGTGCAGAAAGCAAAGCCAGGAAAGGATCCGGTGCAGAGGCATTGGAAGACTTGAACGCCCTGCTTTTAAAAAGGTACGCCACCGGTAAATTTGTTCCATACTCTATTACCAATACAGCAGATGTACTGGGCCTTATACTCACAGAGAGAAGGAAGGAATTGCTTTTTAGAGGTTTAAGATGGGCAGATCTGAAAAGGCTTAATAAAGAAAGCCGGTTTAGGAAAACCCTTAAGCGAAATCTGAATGGGAATATTTTTGAATTGCTACCTGGGGACCGCAGGTATGCGCTGGCAATACCAAATAGTGTAATCGAGCTGAGCGGGATTCCCCAGAACTGACCTTGGAATATGGATACGATTAGTTTACATGAATTTCCACGCGAAAACTATTGCAAAAAACAAACCGCTGGCGTGATTGGCGCCAACGGTTTGATCCCTTAAAATTAAGGTTGCAGTTGGTGCTTGGTTTGGGAAGCATCAATCTGAGACAGATCAGGTCTTACGGTACCTGAAACGGTTACCGGCTCTGCATAGATGGCGCAACGCATTTCACCACCACCGCAATCCTCAGGCTCTCCACCAGCGGTATATTCGGTGTAATTCAGCTGATTGCTTTCACCAGCTATGTCGCTTCCTGTATATACGAACCATTGTTTGGCTCTTTTTTCTTTTACGGTTCTTAGGTTTTC
Organism: Pedobacter agri PB92; assembly: GCF_000258495.1. GTDB lineage: Bacteria > Bacteroidota > Bacteroidia > Sphingobacteriales > Sphingobacteriaceae > Pedobacter > Pedobacter agri. The sequence goes on along the minus strand of NZ_AJLG01000115.1, from coordinate 6,694 downwards.
AGGTTGAGTAAAGGCACTTAAGCCAATCACACCTGCAACTGAAAGTATTGCTGCTACAGCAATGTTTCTAAAATTGAACAATCTGTTCATATGTTTTGACTTTTTATAGCATCAAAAAAGTGTTCCAAAAACTTTTGTTTTTTATTTATTTAAGGTTGTCCTTTGGCGGACCTCGCCGGAAACTATTTCATAACATAATGACCATGGTTCCCATTTCCCGGATAATGTTGCCGGCATCATCCGGGATAACCGTGAATAGGCTATGCTTACGGTTGTGAATGAATTTATGGATAACCCTCTTTTCGGTATTGGAATAAGTCAAAGCTAGTTTGCACAGATGGAGTCCAATCCGGATCAGCACAATGATAAAACAAACAATAAATACGATAAGCAGCACTACCACATAGGCAGTGGCCCTGATGAAAATGATCCTTGCCACCTGTGTCATCTTTGCTTTGTTTAAAATTTTCATTTCTTTAACCTGATTTATTTTTCTTTTAAAAAAGCGGTGCAAGCCTTGAACTGCCCTTCCTGTTGTTTTGCACTTTATCGTTGTCTCAACGTTCCCTTTACCAGATCCCCCGCTTTCTCTTTCCAGCACCTCGGGCTTTATGAATCATCTGCAGGCTCGGTCTCGGGGACCTCGCCATTTTTATTTCTGTTATTTCCCACAGCAATGGAAGTCATCACGCTGGTATTGCCATAATTTGATTAGTCTTCAATGAGATTGTATTTTCTCATACCCCGATTGTAACGAATATCAAATCCACTTTTTCGTAACCGAGCAATATCAGATTTTATAGTGCGGTCACTGCAGGCCATCAGTGCTCCGGTTTTAACCGAAGTACTGACCATCCCTCGCCGAATGAGTGAGAGCAGCCTTTCCAGGCGTGCTGTTTTTGTAACTATAGACATATATGAACTGATTGTCTATACAAAGTTTGCTGCTGCTAGGGAAAACAGCAGTTCAAAATTTAAAGAAACAGCCTGCTTATTTCTTTGAACTAAAAAGTAATGATTTGATAATCCCGCTCATTGTGGATTCTGAAATACCCAAATAAGAGGCAATACTTTTCTGGCTGACCAGCATGGAAATATTTGGATGATGGTTCTTTAGCGATAAATATTGTTCTGTGGTAGATGAGGTTCTGATTAATTCATTATAATTAATGAGTTTAAGTAGTTCATCTGTTAATATTTTTTTGGTTAGTCGTAAAAATTCTGGCGATATATCTTCCAATGCTCTCCAGTCATAATAGCTCACCCTGTAAATTGTTCCCTCTTGTTCGCATAGAATGCCCTCTTTACTTTTTTGTTGTTTGAGGTAACTGGTTGTTAGACAGCATAATTCTCCGAGACCAAAAAAGCCCAGCGTCCTGTCAAAGCCTTCTTTATGTGTAAAACTCCTGAAGAACCCGGAGACGATAAAATAGGTATATCTGTTTACCTCTCCTGGTAAAAGCAGGAAATTGCCTCTACTGACTGTAAATTCTTTTGTCCGGAGTTGTAGTTCAGCCAGCAGATTTTCCTCTAACGGAACATGGCTGGTTAGATAATCTTTAAAAATTTCAAAACTCATTTTCGCAATAATTTAGGTAATCAACTTTTTATTTATTCATCGGCAAACTATTTTAACCCATGTGATTTTATCTATTCTCACCTAATGCATTTTCCTATGAATGAAGACATCATTAAAAGAATTGATGAGCTGATGAGAGTCCAGCAGCATATCCTTCTGAAACTTAATTCATTTGATATCTATCGGAAAAACCTGATAACCAATTGGTACGATAGTGCGGATATCAAACGTCTACTAAATATTAGTACAGCCACACTATTCAGGCTTAGAAGGTCTAAAACCATTCAGTCCGCCAAAATCTCCGGTAAATGGTATTATAGACTTCCGGATTTTGAAGAATTCAAATACAATGGATAAAAATATGTTCAAGTGAGTTTGCCTCAGTTGCTGAATTTTAACGCATTTTTTTTTAGCAAAAGATAAAAGTGGTATAAAGACACATTATTGTGATGGAAACAGAATATTTAAGGATGAAATTTTTTTAAATGACCAAAGATCTTGAGTTTTGTGTGATAAAATAGGCGAAAATATTCCTGTAATTGCTAATTTTGCTGAAAACCATTGTTCATGATGACCACAAAACTTAAATGTGTTGCTGTCGATGATCAAACTCATGAGTTGTCAGTAATACAAAAATTAATACGTGCCCATCCGGATTTAATCTTATTGAAGACTTACTCTTCTTCTCTTAAAGCGCTTGCTGGCATTAAAAAAAACGACAACATTGATATCGTTTTTATGGATGTTGAGATGCCGGAACTGGACGGAATAAATCTCGCGAAACTTATACGAGCAAATACCAGGCATCTGGTCTTTATCACAGCATTCGAGCAATATGCCCTGAAATCTTTCTCGGCGAGTCCGGATGATTATTTATTAAAGCCGGTCAGTAAGCTGGCTTTTGTGGAATGTATTTCTAAAGTGATTTCCAGGTCAGCTCAGCCCCTGCAATCGAATAGCGAGATCGATGATGACCTTTTTATACCTACAGAGATCAAAGGAATCTCAGCGCGGGTCCGCAGGGCGGATATTGTGATGTTTGAACCACTAACGGGTACAAACTATACCAAAATATATACGGAAGAAAAAGTACATGAAATGCATGTGACGCTAAACGCTATCGAACAATATCTCCAGCAGGATAGCAGATTTATGCGGATTAGCAGGAGTTGCATTATTAACTTAAAGCACATTGTCACCCTCAGCGCGGGAAAGGTAATCATGGGGCCGATGAAAAAGAAGATGTCCATCGGCGCCGATTATGCAGAAATTTTCCATGCCTATCTCTCAGATCGCCTATTGGGCAAGATCGGTTGATTATTTAAAGTCCTGCTGAACATGGGTGAGCAGGGTGGTAAATACTGTCGTAGGGTCAGTTGTCTTTACATTCATGTTACCCCTTTGTTTAAATACAAAAACTGTTCTTGCATTAAGCTTTTTGATGATCTTTTGTTTCATGCAGTAAACATGTGACTCATCGTTATTTAATGCTTTGTTTAATTGTATAAGCCCTTTTTTGGGGGGTGAAATACCAATATTGCGTATATGGAAAAATATCCCAGACCAGCGTATAATGTGATATGGCACATTGCATTATGGGCTGGATATTTTATTTTTGAATATTTACTCGCTTGGGGCTATGTAGGTGTGATGCCCCAAATCATGAGTTCCCTCGCACACTTCACAGTGAATATTGTGCTGTTTTATGTGCTTTATAAGATAACTTTCCCTAGACTGTCTTGGTCAAATCCTAAAAGTATTGCCATTTCAGCAGCGCTGATATTACTTGTTGCATCGATATTCGTCGCAATGAAACTGGTGGTAGATATGCTATTAATGCTAGGAACTGGTCGTGAAATTGGTCAGCAACTATTTAGCATGCAAAGTATTACCGGATATTTTTATCGTTCGGCTGCTTTCGCCTTTCCAGCCATCGGGATATATAACTTATTAAGGTTTGAAAAAGAAAAGCAAAACAAGCTGTTGTTTATTCAGTCGCAATACAATAAAATGCTCGAGGATCAAATCACCCAGAGGTTACTGGACCGGCATAAAGGCACAATGTTAAACGATCACATTGACTATCACTTCTTTTTTAGTATGATGAGTTTTATCAGTAGCCGACTAATCAAAAAAGATCAAATTGGTCGGCAAGTGATCAATCAATTTGTTGACGTTCTACGTTACACTACTTCAACAAAATCCTCTGCAACAATGCTGCGCTTATCAGATGAATTAGATCAGTTAAGTATCAGACTTGAACTCAAAAATATAATTGCGAGTCAACCCATTTACTTAAAAATAAGTCGGCCAAGTATAGACTACATCATTCCAAAATCGCTTCTTATGCCATTATTTATCACCCTTCTTAAAAACTGCGAATTTACAGGTGAAAAGCAAGTGCCGACGCTTTCATTAAAGGAAACTGATCAAATGCTGGCTATTATTTTTGAAAACCTAAAAGTTCATTTTCTCTGTGACGAATTAAAAACTGAATTCGCCAGTCTTGATGCATACCTCAAAGGGCGATTTAAAGAAAAAGGACATTTGAGATATGAACATAGGGGCAAAAATCTTTTTGTTGAACTTAGATTTCCCGCGCTAAGATCAAAGTAAAGTGCTCATCATTTAACCCTGACTTGAATCAAATGTGGTCAAAATCATTCAAAACATTTCAGCCACACGCTCTGGCTTGTATCACAATGAATTTATGTTTCTTTTGCATAGGGCAACAGTTGGTGGATGATCATTACTAAGTATTTGGCAAGTTCCAAAACAGCGGATGTGATAAGTTTAGTGCAGGCATAATTTTTCGAAATGTTTATCTCACAGCAATATGTGACTTGCTGGATTGTTGCGCCTCATTGGCCCTTGTTAATTGGTCGTTGGTGTATATATTGAAAAGTTAATTTTTTCTACTCAGATTTTTGGATGATTAAATTAAATACTATGTCTGGTTTTTTAAATGTTAAGGAGATCAAGGAAAAGGTATCCCTACTTGATTTTCTACGGAATCTGGGTTATTCTCCACAGAAAGTATCTAATGGCGAACATTTTTTCCTGAGTATGCTTAGGGAGGAATATACAGCTTCGCTGTGTGTTCACGAAAAACTTGGTGTCTGGTTTGACTACGGTGGGGCAGGCGTTTCAGGAATCAGGAGCGGAAGTGTGATTGATTTTGCGTTGGCCTACTGGTATCCCTCTGGTCCCCAAGAAGTGTTGCATAAGATTGTGGAGTATGCCCAGGTCGACATTGATTCCCCAGAATACAGGGCTTCCGGTGAGGCTAAAACGGAGAGACCGGTCCGGTTCCAGCGTTATAAAATCGAACGGATGGATGAACCGGGGAGTAATGCCGCCATAAACGGGTATCTAGCCAGGAGGGGAATTTGCTCGGTAGCGAAGGGCCATCTGTATGAGGTTTATTATGCTGCTTTGGATGATCGAAAAAAGCTCCGGCGATATTTTGCCCCTGGCTGGCCTAACGAAAACGGGGGATGGGAGGTAAGGAATAAAAACTTCAGGGGTTGCCTGGGCCATAAAGGTGTAAGCTTTCTGCAGGGCTCAGCGAAAAGGCTCTGCGTATTCGAAGAATATTTCGATTTTTTAAGCTGGAGGGTAGAGCATCCGAAGGATCCTGCATCTATTCTGGTACTTAATTCTCTCGCTATGCTGCAGACTGCAAAAGCCAGGGCTATTAAGTATGATAATATTGAACTGTACTTCGATCATGACCGGGCGGGGAGGGCGGCGACCAGCGCATTTATAGCCGATCTGGATATCAGCAGGGACAACTCCTGGATTTATGCGGGATTCAAGAATTATAATGAGAAGCTGGTTGCAGATATCAGCTCGGGCAAGATTGCAATTGCCAGAACCGGATTGTCTGGTGATGTTAGTAAAGGACTGAAGTGGTAATACCTGGCCGCATATTTTGCTACACAGATATACAAATAAGAACTTATTTATTTGATAATCATACCTGTAGGGTGGATTGATCATCATAACAAGTGGCCGATTCTTTAACATACTTTATTTTTTATTTATGGATACTAAATTTGTTGATGGACTTTATGATAGGCTTGAAGGTGAATTACTGGAATTGGGGAGTAACATTGAGTTTTACCCACGCCGCCTTGCCGCGATTTCAGGCGCGTTAAAAGAATTGAAAGCGCATGTTGTCCGGTCTGGATTTTTAAGTGATTTGGATGAAGTGATGTTTTTTAAGTTTGTGAAGCCCAGGTTTTATATGCTTTATATTTATGAAGTGGAACTTTTTAATCTGATTTCAGGGGTTCCCGTTGGCACAGATGATATGATCCGGGATTATTATCTTTCCGAGCTCAGCTTTATAAAGCGTTTTTATTCGCTACATAGTTTTTTATATGATTATTATTCCAGGGAAGAAGAGATGATGGATGATACTTTTTTTCTTCGCCGTAACCTGGATTCGCTGCTGCCTGATGTGGCGGGAATCGGCGTTATCGGGATCTGTAATGACGGTTTCTCAACGAATCAGGATTATAATTTCGCTAAATTCCGGGCACTGGAGAAATTACAGGAATATATTCTGGAAAGAATCAGGCTGATTTACGTTCGTCCTGAGCCGGTTATTCCCGATGCGCTTCTGTTAACAGGAAAGCTGAAGTGGACTGATGAAAAAATTAAGCTGGTGGAGCTTGCCTATGGAATTTTTCTTTCTGGTTCACTAAATAATGGGAAGCTGGAGATTGCAGAGGTGGTGCATTGGCTGGAGCAGAGCCTGAATGTTGATCTGGGAGTGGCGTACCGGAAGTTTATTTCGATAGGCAGAAGAAAGAATGTAAGCTACACGAAATATCTCGATGAGATGAGAAATAAAATTGTAGGGTATATTTCTGAGAAAAATAAATATGTGCCCAAGTCTTTTAAAGCCTAATCATTGTTGTGGAAACTTCTTGCTTTTCTATCTGTTGATTGGCTATGGAAACACATCAGAAATTTATGCAAAAGGCGATTTCCTTATCCCGGAAAAATCTGAAAACCCTGGATGGCGGCCCATTTGGTTGCGTTATCGTAAGAGATGGAAAAATATTGAGTGCGGAGCCAAACACCGTTACCCGTGAGTGTGTACGT
>NZ_AJLG01000114.1 GCF_000258495.1 Pedobacter agri PB92 | reverse complement strand
TATGTTATTGGTAGATAAATTCTACGTGATCTAATTCAGCAAAAATGCCGGGCTGCAAATATCTTAAAATTTGATGTTATAATTTTGTTTTTCTTTATTTCAGCATCAGGTATTGTCAACAAATAAAAAGTTCATCTGTTTGTAAAAGCTAAATGAATTATCAATTGGGTGAAAATTATTATTTAAGTTTGATTTTTTAAAAGTAAATATGAAGTTCAGAATCCTCATTTTAGTGTTATCACTATTTGTTTCCCTACAGTTAAAAGCTCAACAACCTACGATATTGCCACAGTTCACCTTTTTTAAATTAGATGGTAAAGCATTTTCTAATAAAAATTTGGTTCCTGGTAAAAAAAATCTTTTTATCCTTTTTGATTGTACTTGTGAGCATTGTCAACGAGAAACCAAATTGCTGAATACCAACTACGCCCAGTTTAAGGATGTAAATATTTATATGATCACTCTGGATGAGGCTTATATCATTCCACAATTTTTTAATACTTATGCAAAAGGATTAAATACTAAGCCTAACGTTACAGTTTTGCAAGATAAAAATCAGCTTTTTATTCCTTCGTTTTTGCCGAAAATGTATCCGGCGATGTACCTGTATTCTCCTGCCGGGAAACTTTTGGTTTATAACGCTGGTGATGGTGGAATTAAAAAGCTAATGCCAGCTTTAAAAAAATAATTACCTGATAATTAAAACCGGTATATCTACTTTGTGCCTAACAGAATCTACTGTTGTACCAAAAATCAAATCTTTTAAGCCTTTGTGACCGTGAGCGCCCATTACCAACAGTTCAAGGTTGTTCTTGTTACTAATTTCTGCTATTGATTTTGCGGTACTTCCAAAGCCTATGAAAGGAGTAGAATCATAGCCCAGGTCTTCAAGATTTGTTCTGTATTTCTCCAGGTTTTCGCGATCGCTCTGCGTTTCATGATCCATTACGTCATTTCCGTGATAACGGGCGGCAGCAGTTTCGACCACATGGATTAAAAAATAATGTGCGTCTTTTCCTCCTTGAATTAAGGCATGGCGAATGGTGTTTCGGTCATTTTTAGAGAAATCAACAGCGATACCAATTTTCGAGTAGCTGATCTTCTCAATTTTCCCAATATCTAAAGCATTTCCATGTGGAACCATTTGACGTTCACGATTCTTTTTCTCAATCATAGGGTGAAAAAACACATACAGCAATAAGAAAACAATAAAAATTAACGCTGGAAAAACAATCACGTAAATCCACCAGGTATTGGCATCTTTTGCCCAGCCACTTATCTCTTCAATCACCAATTTTACATTTAATGCGACAATGGTAAAAGCACTTGCCCAGGCCAAAACCTTTACCCAGGTTTTAATGGCGAAGTCTTTCATCAGTTTTTTATCTGAATTGAAGTGAATTAGTGGAATCACGGCGAAGCCCAATTGCAAACTTAACACCACCTGACTCAACACCAACAAGCCCCCTAATGCATCATCGCCGTAATGAAGGATGGTGAAAAATGCAGGGATAATGGCCAGTAGGCGGGTAATTAATCTACGTAACCAAGGTTGTATTCTTAAATTGATATGCCCCTCCATAATGATTTGTCCTGCCAATGTGCCGGTAACGGTAGAACTTTGTCCGGCAGCAATTAGTGCGATAGCAAACAGGGCAGGAGCAACATCACCGAAAATATTAGAAAGTAGTTTATGGGCATCCTGAATTTCTGCAACTTCATGCAATCCATTTTTATAAAATGCTGCTGCTGCTAAAATCAAAATTGCTGCATTCACAAAGAAGGCGAGATTTAAGGCAACAGTGGTATCAATCAGGTTAAATTTTAAAGCTTCTTTAATTCCCTTGTTCGTACGCTCTATCTTTCTGGTTTGCACCAATGATGAATGCAGGTAGAGGTTATGGGGCATCACTGTTGCGCCAATAATTCCGATCGCAATATATAGGGCATCGCCACCTAAAACTGAAGGTTCGAAACCCTTAACAACCTCCTTTAGCGAAGGCTCAACAATAAACATTTCCACAAGAAAAGATAATCCGACGATGAAAACCATCGAAACGATAAAACCTTCCATCGCTCTCATGCCTTTATTCAGTAGGAAAAGAAGCAAAATGGTATCAAAAATGGTGATTGAAATGCCCCAAATTAATGGAAGGCCGAAAAGCAATTGTAAACCAATTGCCATACCGATGATTTCGGCTAAATCGCAGGCGATGATTGCCGTTTGCGCCAAGCCAAAAAGAGGGATGTTTGCCCAACGAGGGTAGGCGTGTTTAGAGGCCTGCGCTAAATCCAATCCTCTTACAATTCCCAATCTGGCGCTAAGTGATTGTAGTAACAGCGCTATCAAATTTGACATGAGTAGCACCCAAATCAACTGATAACCAAATTTACTGCCACCTGCTAAATCTGTTGCCCAGTTTCCCGGGTCCATGTAACCAACACTAATTAAGTACGCCGGTCCGATAAATGCCAAAATCCTTCTCCAGCCTTTTCGCTTATCGGTACTTACACTTTGATGTACTTCACTTAACGATTCAGTTTTTGCCATTACTGCTAATTAAAATGTGCTTTGCAACTTCTCTACTAATATTAATCTGTTTATCGGCTACTAGAATTTCTACTGAACCATCGAAATCCGTAACATCATTTATTTTAATTTGTTTGCCAAGGGTTAAACCTAATTTTTCTAAGAGTTTCAGAAAAGCAGAACTGTGTTGGCTTACTCCGGTTATCGTTCCCCCGTCGCCAACTTTTAGATCAATTAGTTTAGTAAAATGCGTTTTTGCAAATCGCCCGTTTTTATCCGGTATCGGATCGCCGTGGGGATCTGATTTAGGAAAGCCCAAAAACTCGTCTAATCTTTCAATCAATGTTTCTGATTTAATGTGTTCCAATTCTTCCGCAACATCATGAACTTCATCCCATTTAAAGTTGAGCTTATCTACCAAAAAAACTTCCCAAAGCCTATGTTTACGCACAATATCTATAGCGGCATTTTTTCCTTTTTCGGTCAGCGTTACGCCTTGATATTTTACGTAATCTACATAGCCTTTTTCTGCAAGCTTTTTAATCATATCTGTAACCGATGCAGGTTTGGTTTGCATTTGCTCCGCTATGGCGTTAGTTTGAACGTTGCTTGAACTTTCTGCCAAATGATAGATGATTTTAAGATAGTTTTCTTCGGTAAAACTTTGCATTTATATTTATCTAATTTTATTTTTAGGTAAATCTAAAAAAAAATCTTTAAAATATATTAGATAAATTTTGTTAAAATATAAAATATAATTTGGTTATGTTTGTGTTCTCAATACCTTTGAATTTATATGGCATCAGAATTAGATAAAATTGATTTTAAAATTTTAAGAATCTTACAAGAGAATGGTAGAATTACCAACTTGCTTTTATCACAAGAAATCGGCTTGTCGCCAGCGCCTACATTAGAACGCGTTCGTAAATTGGAGATGGCTGGTTACATTAAAAGTTACCATGCCCTGGTAGATGAAGAAAAATTGGGATTAGGAATTAAAACATTTATCCAAATTCAGTTAGATTTTCATAAAAACAATACCATTCAAATCTTTTTAGATGAGGTTAATCAGATTAAAGAGATTACTGAATGTCATCATGTAACTGGTCAGGCAGATTTTTTGCTTAAAGTTTATGTGAAAGATATAAAATCATATGAACGTTTAATTATGGAGAAAATAAGCAAAATTTCCGTGGTAAAAACTTTTCAAACGATGATGATTATGTCTACTACGAAAAAAGAGCCTATTGTGCCTTTGGAGTATTAATTGTTTTAACCACCTAAGAAACTATAGAACATCTTAGTCAGTTGTTATAATTGTACATAAATTCGCTAACAAAGGATTTTTTCCCATTCTGTACAATATTAGTACAGTTAAAATTTATTATCAATCCTTTGGGTGCCTTAAGCAGTTTCATGTAGGTTAATATCTGAGCTTCATGTATGGGATGTATTTTCTCAACTGATTTTATTTCTAAAATTAGACAGTTTTCAATATATAAATCTGCTCGTAACGCTGTATCGAGTAGTACATCTTTGTAAGTGAATAGGACGGGTAGTTCTGAAGAATAATGGATATTTTGTAGCTGCAGTTCTCGTATAAGACATTTGTGATATATACTTTCCAATAGACCTGGACCTAGATTTTTGTGCACCTCTATGCAGGCACCTGTAACTCTATACTCTAAATTATCAATAAAGGATTTGTTTTTCATAAAAATCATCTAAAATGCTATGTTATCGGGGATGATTTTTTGACATTTACTAAGATGTTCTAGGATGTCTTAGATGGTAAATTCAAGTGTAAGTTATTAATAATTCTTGAGATTTCACCTGCATTTTGATAAACCATAAAATGTGTTCCATTCTCAATAACAAAATCGGGCTTAGCTGATTTTGAGTATAAAATTCTATCATTTGTGCCATGAATGTGGTATAAATTATTTGGCCTAACACTATTTCTCCAGCTCAAAATACTAATGATAGCCCACTTTAAAAATCCAGAATCAGTATCAGCTATAATTTTGCTGAGTAACTGCTTTTCACTACTTGATTTTGTTCCAAAAAAGAAATTTTGGATAAGCCAATTTGATGATTTGATCAACCAGGAAGGAATTAATTTGACTAACTGAAGTTTACCAGCAAAGCGATAAAGCAAGGGTAAATCCTGGCTGTATATTGTACTAGATATGATAATGGTAGAACAAGGCTTTAAAAGTTTAGAGATTTCCACTGCAATCATTCCCCCGAAAGAAACACCTACAATTATAAAATCATGCGAAACATCCATTATAGAACTCAACCTTTTAGCGTAATTGCTTAGCGATTCATTTTTGATAGGGGCGATCCATTCGATGTTAATGACTTCCATTTGAGGATCAAGTTTCAATCTCGAAAATATCCTTTTGTCAGCGCCTAAGCCGCTAATAAAATAAGCTTTCATCTTAAGCTGGCAAATTCCAGTCGATAGGCGCAAGGTTATTCTGGATCAACAACTGATTAGCTTTGGAGAAATGTTTTGATCCAAAGAAACCATTGTATGCTGAAAATGGAGATGGGTGTGCAGCGGTTAATACATAATGCTTTTTCTGATCTATTAATGCCGCTTTTTGTTGTGCATACTTTCCCCATAGCAAGAATACCAGATGCTCCCTTTTTGTAGATAGGGCTTTAATAATTTCATCGGTGAAAACCTCCCACCCACGGTTTTGATGCGATGCTGCTTCTGAAGCACGAACAGTTAATGTAGCATTCAAAAGCAGCACACCTTGTTCAGCCCAATATGTTAGATGGCCATGGTTCGGCGTTATAAAACCTTCAATGTCTGTTTCCAATTCTTTATAAATGTTCTTTAAGGATGGAGGTACTGCTACACCACGCTGAACTGAAAAGGATAAGCCATGTGCCTGACCAGCACCATGATATGGATCTTGACCAAGAATAACAACTTTAACCTGATCAAAAGGTGTAGTATTTAGTGCATTAAAAATATCAGCGCCTTTCGGGTAAACCGTGGCGCCGTTCTGTTTCTCTTCCTGAAGAAAAGCCTTTAGGCTTTTCATATATTCTTTCTCGAATTCGTCTTCTAAAACGGCTAACCAACCTGGTTCTAATGCAGCTGACATAATTTATTGTATTATGGATATGGTTTATGTATTAGCTATTAACTGATGAGCGTAAAAAAATGTTTACGATTTCTTTTGGTAAATGGCTAAAAGGTCTCCCTCAAGCGTTGTTTTTGGATGTTCCACAATTCTGCCCAGTTCCTTTCCTTTTTTATCAAATACAATAAATGTGGGTACACGTTGAATGTTTAATCCATCAATAATACCATTTTCCGCTTTTTTTGCGCCATCTACTGCGATAATTTCAACATTCTTTTCCTTGAACTGAAGGTTATCTAAAACTTTGAAAAAGTTTGGAACATTCACTTTGCTATCGCCACACCAGGTTCCGAATACAATTTTAATTTTCTCTTTTTTGACCAGTTTTTTTAATTCGATCATTGTTGCAGCATCAGGAACGTAAGCTGCATAAAGTGGATCATACATTTCCTTAAATTCCGGAAAAGAAGTAATGCCCTCTCTGGTACAAACGTTAATGAGAACATCTTTATTTCTGGCTTGATCGTGGATTTTTTTATTTACTTCTTGTGCAGAAACATTCATGGCGATTGCGATTAAAGTAATTGATAAGAGGATTTTCATATTAATTAGATGAATTGTTTAAACTGTGAAATTTTTAATGAAATTATTATTTTAAAATCTAATTTCTGCCATTTAAAAACGATATTTGCAAAAAAAAAATAATTAGAATAAATTTTTATGCCAAATATTATCAGATTAATTGCGGGGTTTGCTTTACTGGGTGGCGCAGTTGCTTTATTTGTTTTCGGTTTCTGGCCTTGGGGAATTGTGGCCATCTTATTAGGGTTAATTGTGTTGGTTACTTATTTCTTTAATGAGAACATGCTTTTAGCACAATGGTTTCTTCGAAAAGATAATATGCCTAAAGCAAAAGCTTATTTAGATAGAATTACAAATTACGAGAAACAGTTAATTAAAGTGCAGCATGGCTATTATAATTTACTTGTGGGTTTAATAGAAAGTAGAACTGCACCTTTAAAATCAGAAAAATATTTTAAAACTGCACTGAACTTAGGGATGCAAATGGAACATAATGTTGCGCTTGCCAAATTAAGTTTAGCAGGTATTGCAATGGCAAAACGTAACAAACGTGAAGCAACTATGTATCTTGCTGAAGCTAAAAAGGCAGATAAAAATAAACTACTTGCCGATCAAATCAAACAAATGAAAGATCAGATGGGAATGATGGACAAGCAACAACAAGTTCGTTACAGATAGGATAAAATTAATAGAAACACCAAAAAGCCGGGAATAACCCGGCTTTTTTTATGAAGCGTATTTCGTAATTAAGTAATAATCTAAAATTTAATTTAGACGAGTCGAAATTTTTAGGTATTTTGGGGATTTACTGATCCTTTAAAATATTTATGGAATTATATTATTCATTCTCCGTTCTCATCGTACTTGCTTCTTTTTTTTCTTACCTCAACCTGCGATATTTAAAACTTCCTTCTACCATTGGAATCATGATTATTGCCATGTTAAGCTCCATCGTTTTGGTATTTACAGGCAGTTTATTTCCTAAAACTTTTGATCATTTTTCTACGCTGCTTCAAGATGTTGATTTCACTGAAGTATTGATGGGCGCTATGCTGAATTTTTTATTATTTGCGGGGGCCATTCATATCAACCTGGTTGATTTGAGAGAACAAAGGGCACCAGTAATTATATTCTCAACTGTAAGTGTGGTGATTTCAACTTTTGCGGTTGGTGCTTTGCTGTTTTACGTCACGCCGTTGTTTGGCTTTCAGATACCCTTTATCTACGCTTTGTTATTTGGTGCATTAATCTCGCCAACGGATCCTATTGCAGTAATGGGTGTTTTAAAGGATGCTAACGTTAAAAAATCGTTGGAAACCAAGGTTGCGGGCGAATCGCTGTTTAATGATGGTGTAGCGGTAGTAATTTTCGCTGTAATTCTTCGACTTGCTCAAGGCAGTGATATCGACTTAAGTTTTACCAATATTTCCTGGTTACTCATTAAAGAAGCGCTTGGCGGCTTCTTATTAGGAACACTTTTAGGTATAGGTGCCTCAAATGCCATGCGAAAAATTGATGATTATAAAGTTTCTGTTCTGATCACTTTATCGGTGGTAATGGGTGGATATTTAATTGCGCATTCCATTCATATTTCTGGTCCGCTAACCATGGTAGCGGCGGGGATAGTGATTGGAAATTATGGTAAACGTACGGCAATGTCGGCCGTAACTAAAGATTACTTAAATAAATTCTGGGAATTAATTGATGAAATTTTAAATGCAATACTATTTCTATTCATTGGTTTTGAGTTACTAATCATCCATAACATTACTGATTATTGGTTAATTGGAATCTGCTGCATTCTTATTGTACTTTTTTCCCGGTTCCTGTCGATTTATATTCCGGTAAGGCTAATTCCTTTTAAAAATAAGTTCAGTAGCGGCACTATAAAAGTTCTGGTTTGGGGAGGCTTACGTGGCGGTGTATCTATTGCGCTTGTATTATCAATGGATGAAGGCCCATACAAACCTTTACTGGTTGGAATTACTTATTTTGTTGTTGTATTCTCTATCATTGTTCAGGGCTTAACTGTTGGCAAGCTGGCTAAAAAAGTACTTTCTGTAGAAGAAGTTTAAAGATCGCTCTTAAATGATTCACAATATTTTTGATCGGCTTTTGCCTTATAAGCACAGGTTTACATGTTTAAACCTGATAGAACGGCTATACTTTTTGTTGCAATAACATTAATTGTTAAAGTTACGGACACAAAAAGATAATAATGATAGCAGGGCTGACTTTTAGATGAGCAGCAGGCTGCTTTTCAAAATATTAAAACCAAAATGGATTTGCTTTTGTAGTATTTAAAAAATCTACATTATGGCAACATCACAAGAAGGAAGTACTAACAATACTCAAGAAGAAGACAATATTAAAGATTTAGGTGGCAATGACGCCATTGAAAAACTGCGTGATTTAGCAGGGAAAGCAGAAAGTTGTTTTTTTTGCACTAATATTAAAACGGGAGTACCGTTATCCGTTCGGCCTATGGCTATTCAACAGGTTGATGATGAAGGTAATATTTGGTTTATGAGTATGAAAGATAGTCACAAAAATGATGAGATTTCTTCAGATCCATTTACGCATTTACTTTTCCAGGCGGGTGCACATTCGGGATTTGTAAATATTTATGGCATTTCGGAAATCAGCAGAGATCAGGCTAAAATTGATGAATTGTGGAGCCCTTTTATTAAAACCTGGTTTCAGGGTGGCAAGGAAGATCCAAACATTACCCTGATTAAAGTAATTCCATCCGAAGGTTATTATTGGGATACTAAAAATGGTACTGCCGTAGCTTTCCTTAAAATGGCAGCTTCTGTGATTACCGGAAAAACAATGGACGATTCTGTTGAGGGAACGTTGGATATTGATTAGTAAGTGAAAGTTTAGGGTTAAAAGTATCCATTCGTAACTTTTAACCTACTTATCTTCCAAACTGTCGTAACCTTCCAGTTCTTCTCTTTGAGATCTTTTGCTGAGGATATCATCTTCTTCAACTTGCGCTCTGGAGAAGAACAACGCTTCGGCCTGGATTCTTTTTATCAATTGGCGAACCAGGGTTAAATCAAATGCATCTTTACTTAATTTGATGCAGTATTCTCTTTCGTTAATTTCTAAACTTGAAGTATTCATAGGTAATTGTATTTATTTTCAATTACCGTAAATATACAAAAGGCTTGCTAAACAATTGTTGGCAAGCCTTTTAAGTTTATGTTATGTTTTTGTTAACCGATCTATTTATGCGACAGGAACAATCCATCATCTGTTTTAGACACTTTCAAAATTCCCTTTCCTGTTAGGGCTTTTAATGTGGTATCCCATTTTTTATTGCTCCAGTCTGTTAGTTTTGCTTTTACGTCTGTTAAAAGTAATTGTTCGCCTTCGGTTACCAACCCAAATAATTCTGTTTCTTCAGCCGTTAATTCAATTTTCTTTTTTTCCGGGCGCATCTGCGGGAAGAACAATACTTCCTGAATGGTGCTTTGATTAGTCATTAGCATCACAATTCTATCAATACCAAAGCCCAGGCCTGAAGTTGGAGGCATACCATATTCTAAAGCACGAACGAAATCATCGTCCATTGCCATAGCTTCTGCATCCCCACGGTCAGCTAATTTAAGCTGATCTTCAAAACGCTCTTTTTGATCGATTGGATCGTTCAGTTCTGAATATGCGTTACCAATCTCTTTACCATTTACAAATATTTCAAAACGTTCTACCAAACCTTCCGATGAACGGTGTTTTTTTGCCAATGGAGTCATTTCGATTGGATAATCTGTAATAAAAGTCGGCTGAATTAAATTCGCTTCAACTTTTTCACTGAAAATTTCATCTACTAATTTACCGCGACCCATCGTTGAGTCGGTTTCAATTCCTAAAGATTTGCAGGTTTCAATCAATTGCTCTTCGGTCAGTGCTGAAACATCAATTCCGGTGTATTTTTCAATTGAGCCATACATGGTTAATTTTTCGTATGGGCCTTCGAAATTAATTTCATTTTCTCCAACCTTAACTACAGCAGAACCGTTGGTTGCAATGGCTACTTTTTCTAAACATTCTTCCACCATTGCCATCATCCAGATATAATCTTTATAGGCTACATAAATCTCCATTGAAGTATATTCCGGATTATGTGTCCGGTCCATTCCTTCGTTACGGAACATTTTACCGAATTCATAAACACCATCGAAACCAGCAACAATTAATCTTTTTAAATACAATTCATTCGCTATACGCAAATAAAGAGGCATATCTAGGGTGTTATGATGCGTAGCAAACGGACGAGCGGCTGCACCACCGTGAATAGGTTGCAGGATAGGGGTTTCAACTTCCATCCAACCCTGGTTATCAAAGTAATTACGCATACTGTTAATTACTTTACTGCGTTTGATGAAGATTTGTTTGTAATCTGGGTTAACCGTTAAATCTACATATCGCATTCTGTAACGCAATTCCGGATTAGTAAACCCATCATATACATTTCCTTCATCATCACGTTTAACAATTGGAAGCGGACGAAGAGATTTTGCTAAAACTTTAAATTCAGTAACGTGAATAGAAATTTCACCGGTTTGGGTTGTGAAAACATAACCTTTAATGCCGATGAAATCACCAATATCTAAAAGTTTTTTAATACAGTATTATATAATGTTTTGTCGTCGCCTGGACAAAGCTCATCTCTTTTTAAATAAACCTGAATACGAGCAGTAGAATCCTGAATTTCAGCAAATGATGCAGCGCCCATGATATTTCTACCCATGATACGACCAGCTAAACTTACCGTTTTATAAGCCGTTTTATCCTTTTCATAGTTTTCTAAAATATCTGCAGCACTTACATTTACTTCATATGATTCTGCAGGATAAGGCTCAATGCCTAATTCGCGTAATTGTTTTAGCGACTCACGTCGTAATATTTCTTGTTCTGATAATCCTATACTCATTTCAGGTATTTTTTGCAAAAGTAAGAATTTTGCAAGAGGTTTAATAAAAGTATTTTGTACTCTTTAGCCGAGTAAGAGGATATGGTTAAGTAATATGTTTGATATTTAGGTAAAACTTTAAAAGCCGCTTATTTAAAGTGATAAAGAAAAACTACATTCCCTGTGTAAGCAGTTTTCGTTTGTCCTTTAATGTCAAGATTGGCTTCAATCACCACTTTTGTAATGCCTCTTAAATCAGAAATTGCAATTAATTTCGCTCGTAACTGAACCTCATCATCTACCAATACCGGTTTGTTAAATTTAAACTTCTCAATCCCATAATTTACTTCCATCTTAACATTTTGGATGTCGGCAATTTGTTTCCATAAATAGGGGATAAGCGATAAGGTTAGATAACCATGAGCTATGGTTGATCCGAAAGGGCCAGTAGATTTGGCTTTCTCCTGATCGCAATGAATCCATTGAAAGTCTAATGTGGCTTCTGCAAATTTGTCTATTTGCTCCTGATTGATTTTATGCCATTGAGAGGCACCAATTTCTTTGTCCAAATATGACTTGTACTCTTCAAAACTATTAATTATTACCATAAGCTTAATCCCAGCCTTGCTCCATTTATGAAGGCTACTTTATCGCCGAATTTTTATACCTGACTTAATTCTGACAGTTGGAAGGTAACTAAATTTTAAAGAATTTAAAGAAAATTTAACTTTTGAGCGGTTTTATTTATATTATTGAAAATGAAATCTAAATTGATACTCGTATGCCTATCAATTCTATCGCTTAATATTTACGCACAATCTGGTAATCGGAAAGAAATAGCTTCTTATATCAATACAATCCTTAATCAGGGTTTGAACATAAGGTTTACTAATATTGAAAACCGCTCCCCATTTAATTATATAAGATTTGTAGACCGGAAAGATCGCGTGATATTAGGCTTTTATGGATCAGATAATGCTAATGATACCCGTGGAGTACTCTATCAATTTAATCCTGCTGATATTTTATCTTTTGAAAAGGTTTCAGAGATTCGGTCAAATCCGATGGGTATAATTCGGTTAACTTTTCCCAGTAAATCTGTTAAGTATAGCTATTCCTGGAGAATAAAGAAAAGCCAGGATTGGTTTTTTATGTTAACAGAATGTGTTGAAATTCCATATTTATCAACTGA
Source organism: Pedobacter agri PB92 (assembly GCF_000258495.1). GTDB lineage: Bacteria > Bacteroidota > Bacteroidia > Sphingobacteriales > Sphingobacteriaceae > Pedobacter > Pedobacter agri. The sequence goes on along the minus strand of NZ_AJLG01000114.1, from coordinate 4,556 downwards.
TGAATCGCAATATGATCATTTAGTTCAGGCCTTTAAAAATCTTCAGATTGATTACGGAAATACTAAAAAGAAAAGATAGGCACAAGAAAATGATTTATGTAAGTATTTTCTGATTCTAATTAGGAACGACATTAAGATTCCGCCTCAACACCTTCTTCATACATTTCGTTAATCGCATCAGCATATTTCTTTTCTACGATTCTCCGCTTAACTTTCATGGTTGGCGTGATCTCTCCTTCATCAATGCTGAATGGATTACGTTTAATTTTAAAGTTTTTGATGCGCTCAAACTTGGCCAGTTCGTTAGAAATTCTTTTGATGTCTTGTTCTATCCAATCGATAATTTCCTGCTCACGGATAAAAGGGTCTGTATTTTCAAAAAAAGATGGTTTGAGTTTGAAAGTCTCTTCTAATGTTTCTCTGTTGGGAATAATGATTGCAGTGATAAATTCACGTTTATCGCCAATTAAAAATAGTTGATCTATTTTCGGACTTTTTAAGTAAATATTTTCTACCGGTGTTGGATACACATTTTTGCCGTAGGCATTCACAATCATGTTTTTTAAACGATCAGTGATTTGGAGGTTGCCTTTGTAAAAGCGGCCAATATCTCCGGTATGAAACCACATATCTTTGTCAATGGCTTCAGCAGTTTCAGTAGGTTTATTAAAATAACCTTTCATTACACAATGTCCGCGAACAATCACTTCACCTTCAGCGCATTCAAATTCCTCATTAAAAGTATCATGTGTTTGAACATTGATGATTTCTTTGCTTTCAACATCTTGTATTCCAACTTCGATTCCAGGGATAACGCGTCCAACTGTTCCGTAAACTTGCCTGTGGTATTCTGTAACCGACATTACCGGAGAGGTTTCCGTTAAACCAAAGCCTTCAAGGATTTTAATGCCTAAGTCGCCAAAAAACTCACCAACATTTTTAGGCAAAGCTGCTCCGCCGGAAATCATAAATTTTAAACGGCCACCGGTTTTCTCTTTAATTTTGCTGAACACCAGTTTTTCGGCAACGGCTTTTTTTATCCCTAAAATTAAGCCTGGGTTTTCACCTGCTTCTTTTGCAATACGATATTTATTTCCGGTTTCTAAAGCCCAGGTGAATATTTTGGCTTTAGTTCCGCCACCGGCAGTTCCCGATTTTATGGCTTTATCGTGAATGCGCTCTAACAATCGCGGTACGCAGCTCATCACTGTTGGACGAACTTCCCCCATATTCTTAGCCAATAATTCCAAACTTTGCGCAAATGCTATTTTACAGCCCTGTGCACAGCAAACATGGTAGGTTGCGGTACGCTCAAATACATGCGATAAAGGCAAGAACGATAAGAAAGTTTCGGTTTCATCTATTACGGGAATTTGTTGCAAACAAACTTCTACATTTTTTACAAAATTCCGGTGTGTAAGCATTACACCCTTCGGCGTACCCGTTGTGCCGGAAGTGTAAATTAACGATGATACATCATTTGGCTCAACCAAACTTCTGCATTGGTCTATTTCCGCCCGTTCAGCAGCAGTAACCTGATGCTTAAGTGCTAATATGTCAGCGAAGGCGATAATTTCAATATCTAAATCTGCAGGAACATTTACTTTTTCAAAATCTTTAAAAGCGGGGATGATATATTTCAGTTCTTTACAGCTTGATGCAACCTTAAGTACCTTTCTGTATAAAAAATTGTTTCCAACAAGAATTCCCTTTATACCTGAATCATTAATAATATATGCTACCTCTTGTTCTGATAAAGTGGGATATATGGAAACATTAATAACACCAATTTGCTGAATACCTTGATCATAATAAACATATTCGGGAGAATTTTCGATCATTAAACCTAACCGGTCGCCTTTTTTTTATTCCTTTTTCCAGAAAAAATGCCGAAACAGCATCTGCTCTTTTTAGCGTATCTTCAAATGAAATCTCTGCCCATTCTGAACCTTGTTTATGAATCAAAAAAGTTTCTTCAGGCTTATGAATGTTTTTTACAACATTTCTCAACAGGGTAGGGACGGTTGAAAATTCGTTAATTAGTGGCATTGCTTTTTATTTGGTGTTCGTTATAATTAACAATAATAATGCTTTTTGGTTTAAAAACGCAAATTGATGTGTGCTAGCTGATTTAAAAAATGTACTATCCACCATAGGTATTGGATAATTGATAGTCACTTTCATATCAAAACTTAGAAATTATTTAACGCTACTAAAACAGCATTTTTCCTAAAAGGAAAAAGCTCAAACAAAAAAAGACCCCGAAATCGGGGTCTTTGAAATATTTACAAAATAATTTTTAAACGGAGAAACTTTCACCGCAACCACAACTGCGACTGGCGTTTGGATTGATGAAGTTAAAACCTTTACCATTTAATCCATCCGTAAAATCCAACTCAGTTCCTGCCAAATACAGGAAAGATTTCATATCCAATGCGATTCTGATTCCTCTATCTTCAAAAAACTGATCGCCTTTTTGCTCTTCATTATCAAAGTCTAAGTTATAAGATAATCCAGAACAACCGCCACCTTTTACAGAAACACGTAAGAAGTAATCAGCACCCATCTCTGAATCCTGCATTAAATGAACGATTTTTTCTTTTGCTTTATCTGTTATAGTAATCATATTGATTTCCGATTTTAGATTTCCGATTTTAGATTTAAACGAATAGCAAATCGTAATTCGTTAATCTAAAATCTAATTCTGTTTAGTGATGCGATTTCTCTAATACAATTGCTTCTAAACCATTTTTAACGCGATAATCGTTAATGGCCGATTTAATTGCATCTTCTGCTAACACTGAGCAGTGAATTTTTACAGGAGGTAAAGCCAATTCTTCAACGATATCCATGTTATCGATAGATAAAGCCTCATCAATTGTTTTTCCTTTTAACCATTCTGTAGCTAAAGAAGAAGAAGCGATCGCTGAACCACAACCAAATGTTTTAAATTTAGCATCAGTAATTACATTATCTTCACTAACCTCAATTTGTAAACGCATTACGTCACCACACTCAGGTGCGCCAACTAATCCTGTGCCTACAAATTTACTGTCTTTATTTAATGTACCTACGTTACGTGGGTTATTGTAATGGTCAATTACTTTTTCTGAATATGCCATGATATTTTAGATTTTAGATTTACGATTTTAGATTGCCCCTTCACCGTAAATTATTAATTTTATATTTTTATTTGCTTGCAGATTTCAGAATCGTAACCCTTAAATCCACAATCGTAATTTAAACTAGTGTTCTGCCCACTCAATTTTACTCAAGTCAATTCCTTCTTTAAACATTTCCCAAAGTGGAGAAAGTTCTCTTAAATGATTAACTGCTTTTTGAGTAACCGCAATTGCCTGATCAATTTCTTCTTCAGTAGTAAATCTTCCTAAACCGTAACGGATAGAAGAGTGTGCTAAATCATCAGATAAACCTAAGCTTTTCAAAACATATGATGGTTCTAACGAAGCCGAGGTACACGCCGAACCTGAAGATACAGCTAAATCACTCATTGCCATCATTAAACCTTCTCCCTCAACATATTTGAAAGAGATATTTGCTACGTGTGGTAAACGGTGTTGTGTATTACCATTAACATAACTTTCTTCCATTTTGTTTAAAGTGGTCTCTAACTTATCACGTAAAGCTGATAAACGGATAGTTTCACTTTCCATCTCTAAACGGCAAAGTTCGCAAGCTTTACCTAAACCAACAATACCAGGAACGTTTAACGTACCAGAACGCATTCCACGCTCATGGCCACCGCCATCCATTTGTGAAGTTACTTTAACTCTTGGGTTTTTTCTACGAACGTAAAGTGCACCAACGCCTTTCGGACCATACATTTTGTGCGCTGAAAAAGCCATTAAGTCAATTCCATCTGCATTTACATCAACCGGAATTTTACCCACTGCCTGCGTTGCATCAGTCATAAATAAAGCGCCATGTTTATGTGCAATTGCCGAAATTTCTTTTACAGGTTGGATTACACCGATCTCGTTGTTACCATACATGATCGACACTAAAATCGTTTCAGGAGTCATTGCAGCTTCTAATTCAGCTAAGTCAATTAAACCATCTTCTTTAACGCCCAAATAAGTTACTCTTGCACCATTTTTTTCAAGGTGTTTACAAGTATCTAAAACTGCTTTATGTTCAGTAACCGCAGTAATGATGTGGTTACCTTTATCTTTATACATTTCGAACACACCTTTAATTGCCAGGTTATCGGCCTCAGTTGCGCCTGATGTAAAAATTACTTCTTTTTCAGTACAGCCGATTAATTTGGCTACCTGCTCACGAGCATAATCTACTCCCTCTTCAGCCACCCATCCAAAAGCGTGATTACGGCTTGCGGCATTTCCAAATTTTTCAGTAAAGTAAGGTAGCATCGCTTCCAACACTCTAGGGTCTAAAGGTGTTGTTGCGTTATTATCTAAATATATCGGCTGTTTCATCTCTATTCTGTTAATTATGATCACAAAGATACAAAAAAAGTTTTCTAACAATTATAATTAATAGCTATGAGGTTATAGAGAAAACACGCATTTTTACAT
>NZ_AJLG01000113.1 GCF_000258495.1 Pedobacter agri PB92 | reverse complement strand
ACGTACACACTTTTGGTTCCATTTCCCATGAGGCACACTCAACCCTAGCTATTGCAATGAACCGCATTGGTGGTAAAAGTAATACCGGCGAGGGTGGTGAGGATGAAATGCGCTACACCAAGATGGAAAATGGCGACAGCATGCGTTCGGCCATTAAACAGGTGGCCTCTGCTCGCTTTGGCGTAACCAGTTACTATTTAACTAATGCTGATGAGCTACAGATAAAAATGGCTCAGGGTGCAAAACCTGGTGAAGGCGGACAGTTACCTGGTCACAAAGTGGATGATTGGATTGCAAAAGTTCGTCACTCTACACCAGGAGTAGGTTTAATTTCACCTCCGCCACATCATGATATTTATTCAATTGAGGATTTGGCTCAGTTGATTTATGATTTGAAAAATGCCAATCGTGCGGCTAGAATTAATGTAAAATTAGTTTCTAAAGCTGGTGTGGGTACCATCGCGGCAGGTGTGGCGAAGGCACATGCAGATGTAATTTTGGTTTCCGGCTTTGATGGTGGAACTGGTGCATCGCCGCTCACGTCGATCCAACATGCTGGTTTGCCATGGGAATTAGGCTTAGCAGAGGCGCATCAAACATTGGTGAAAAATAAACTGCGTAACCGCATCGTTTTACAAACCGATGGACAGTTAAAAACGGGTAGAGATATTGCCATTGCAGCGTTATTAGGTGCTGAAGAATGGGGTGTGGCAACTGCCGCGTTAGTTACAGCTGGTTGTATCATGATGCGTAAGTGTCACCTGAATACCTGCCCGGTTGGTGTAGCTACACAAGATCCTGAATTGAGAAAATTGTTCAGCGGTGATGCGGATCACGTAGTGAATTTATTCCATTTCTTAGCAGAAGAGTTACGTGAAATTATGGCTGAACTAGGTTTCAGGACCATTCATGAAATGATTGGTCAGGCAGATATTTTAAAAGTACGCGAATTGCCTGAAGAAGATTGGAAACTGAAATATTTAGATCTATCTGCAATTCTTTTCAAAGCTGAAGATAATGGTTTGCCATTGTTCAATACCGAAGAACAGGATCATGGATTAACGCATGTATTGGATCATCAGTTAATTGCAGCTGCACAGCCAGCAATAAATAATAATGAACCTGTTTTTGCAAGTTTCAACGTTAAAAATACTGATCGTTCATTAGGTACAATGTTATCGAACGAAATTTCTAAAGTTCATTTAGGTGCGGGCTTGCCACCAGATACCATCAACTTTAAGTTTGTAGGATCTGCAGGACAAAGTTTTGGCGCTTTCAACACACGTGGGGTAACATTATCTCTTGAAGGGGAAGCAAATGATTACGTGGGTAAAGGTTTATCAGGTGCTCGTTTAGCCATTTATCCCTTCTCAAATTCAACTTTCATTCCTGAGCAAAATATCATCATTGGCAACGTTGCACTTTATGGCGCTACTTCTGGTGAATTATATGCCCGTGGTAAAGCTGGCGAGCGTTTTGCGGTTCGTAACTCCGGCGCAACAGCTGTAGTAGAAGGTGTAGGCGATCACGGTTGTGAGTATATGACTGGTGGAGAGGTGTTAATCCTTGGTGATACCGGAAGTAATTTTGCTGCTGGTATGAGTGGCGGTGTGGCCTGGATTTATGATGCTAACGGAACTTTTGCCCGTAAATGCAATAAGGAAATGGTTGATCTTGATCCTTTACAAGCCGAGGATGAAGAGAGAATATTAGCTTTACTTAAAACACATATCCGTTTGACGGATAGTAAAGTTGCTGAGTTTATCTTAAGTGATTGGAAAACTCAATCAAATCATTTCGTGAAAGTATTCCCTAAAGAATACAAAGCAGTTTTAGCAAAACGTAATCAACAAGTAAAAACACACTAAGCCATGGGAAAAGTAACAGGATTTCAAGAATACGACAGAGTTGCGCCCACCAGAGAAGAGGCTAAAACTCGTGTAAAACACTACGGGGAATTTTTAAATGAATTACCCGCTCAAGAATTAAATAATCAGGCAGCCCGATGTATGGATTGCGGCGTTCCTTTCTGTCAATCGGGTTGCCCTTTGGGTAATGTGATTCCAGAATTTAACGATGCCGTTTACCAAGCAAAATGGGAGCAAGCTGCCAACATTTTGTTAAGCACCAATAACTTTCCGGAATTTACCGGTAGAATTTGTCCTGCACCTTGCGAATCTGCATGTGTACTAGGAATCAATCGCCCTCCGGTTTCCATTGAGGAAATTGAAAAACACATCATCGAAATTGCCTTTGAAAAAGGTTTTATTAAAGCCAAGGCACCGTTAATTAGAACCGGTAAAAAAGTCGCGGTAATTGGTTCAGGTCCGGCGGGTTTAGCAGCTGCTGCTCAATTAAATAAGGTGGGGCATGAAGTTACCGTTTTTGAACGTGATGATGCTCCAGGTGGCTTATTAAGATACGGAATTCCTGATTTTAAATTGCAGAAAAATGTGGTCGATCGCCGCATTGATTTAATGAAGGAAGAAGGAATCATTTTCAGATGCAACGCTAATGTTGGCGAAAACGTTGAAATTAGCACATTGTTGAGAGATTTTAATGCTGTTGTTTTAGCAGGAGGTTCGACCATTCCCCGCGATTTGCCGATTGACGGTCGTTCAGCTAAAGGCGTTCATTTTGCTATGGACTTCTTAAAACAGCAAAACAAGCGTGTGGCGAACAGAGAAGTTGTTGCTGAAGAAATAGTTGCAACGGACAAAAATGTGATTGTGATAGGTGGTGGCGATACAGGTTCTGATTGTATTGGAACCTCAAACCGTCAAGGCGCAAAATCGATAACCCAGTTCGAAATTATGCCAATGCCGCCACAGGCACGTACGGCGAATATGCCTTGGCCAAATTATCCCATGCTTTTGAAAAATACTTCTTCGCATGAAGAGGGTGCACAAAGAGCTTGGTCTGTTAATACAAAAAACTTTATAGCCGATGAAAACGGAAATCTGAAAGCATTAAAAGTTGTAGATGTAGAATGGGAGATTGATGCTGTTGGTCGTCCGGTTTCATTCAAAGAGGTTGCCGGAACAGAAAGAGATCTGCCATGTGAACTGGTATTTCTGGCAATGGGTTTCCTGCATCCACAAAAAGAAGGATTAATTGAAAAATTAGGCGTTGAATTGGATAACCGAGGAAATGTAAAAGCATCGGAACATTCCTATCAAACCAATATTGCAAAGATTTTTGCAGCAGGTGATGTTCGCCGGGGACAATCATTAGTGGTTTGGGCAATTTCTGAGGGTAGGGAAGCAGCCCGTAAAGTAGATGAATACTTAATGGGGGTTACGAAACTTGCATCTCGTGATGCAGTTGCCTATGCATAATTACCAGGTTTTTAATTTTTATATTTTAGAGTCGTGGTTTTTTGCCACGACTTTTTTTGTAACCAGAATAATCTATATTAATTTTTCGCCGCGGAAACACAGAACGCTCGGAATGGGTTCAAAATACTATCTTAAGTTCAATCCTGAACTTCGTCAATGCTAAATTTAATCGATAAAATGACTTTGTGTGATGATGCAGACCCATCGTCATTGCGAGTTCCGATTTTTCATCGGAACGTGGCAATCTCATTTTAGCAAATAATATCATGAATGAGATTACTTTAATCATTGAAAAATCGATCTCGCAAAGATGGAAAGTTAACGATATGCTGAAATTACTTCATCATTTTTGGCAAGACCTATCAAAACAAACTTAATTGTCCGGATGGCCTTTTTTCTTCTCCGAAGACCGTTTTGCCACCATATTTCCAGCTTTCAGCCTTTTCTTTTGCGATAACTTTATCAAAATCCATATTTGGAACAAAATCCTTTTCTGCATTTTTAGCGATCTGATGTAAAGCTTTGATCGCTTCTTTTTTATCAGTATTCCCGATTTTAGCCTTTTCAATTGCTTTATTCAAAACGCTTATCGTTTCATCGTAAACATTCACGGGTACAGGGAAAGGATGTCCGTCTTTCCCACCATTTGCAAAAGAATAACGGGCAGGATCAGAAAAACGTGAAGCTGTGCCATAAATCACTTCGCTAACCAAAGCCATCGATTGAAGGGTTCTCGGGCCCATTCCCTCCAATAATAATAATTCCTCAAAATCGGCAGGTTTCTTCTCCTGGGCCAGCCATAAAATACTGCCTAATCTTTTCAGGTCGACATCTTTTGATTTCACGTCGTGGTGTCTCGGCATCACTAATTTTTGTACCTCTGCAATCATATGGTTCGGCGATTCTTCGGTCATGTCCATTATTGTCTTTCTGGTTAGGTCGGCTTCGTTTGCCGTGAGATTGAGGATGTTTCCTTGATTGATACCGCAAATTCCGGTATGTGGTTCTTCTACAAATGATTTGAGGTTTTCCGAATGCCAATGATAACGTCGGGCTGTTGAGTTTGCATCGCTCATGCCTTGCTGAACCACCGCCCAATCTCCATCACTATTTAAAATAAAACTATGGAGATACAATTGAAAACCATCTTGAATGGCTGTATTATCCACTTTAGCACTCAATTTACTTGCCCTAACCAGTTTCGTTCCATCTAACCCTGTTTGATCTCCAATTCGCAGCAATTCATTTGGGGTTTCTCTGCTAAACTTTCCTTTTCCACCACAAATATAAATACCGAGTTCTTTTGAAAGTGGATTGATGGCTCTCTTTAATGCACCCATTACAGCGGTTGTTATGCCCGAAGAATGCCAATCCATTCCCATTACAGCGCCAAGACTTTGAAACCAAAAGGGATTGCTTAATCTGCGAACAACTTCTGCCATGCCATACTCCATTAAGATAGATTCTGTAACTGCTAAGCCGAGTTTAGCCATGCGTTGCGCCAGCCACGGCGGCACCTGGCCATAATGTAAAGGTAAATCTGCGCTTCCTGATCTTTTCAATGCTAACAAATTTAGTAAAAAAAAATATTTAAAGCGTGTTAAGATTGGAAATGATACAAAAGAAAAAACCTCCAACTTTTTTAAAGTTGAAGGTTTAGATGTACCCCGGAAGGGATTCGAACCCCTGACCCACGGTTTAGAAAACCGTTGCTCTATCCAACTGAGCTACCGAGGCCCGTTTTGTAACGAGTTGCAAATATAGAAGTTCTATCGAATAAGCAAAAATAAATTTTAATTATTTATGCTGATTTTTTGCCCCGTATTTTAAAGCTTTAAAAACTAATTAATTAGCTTCATTACATTCCTTACAAATACCCGAAACGATTAGGTTCATGTCTTCAATTTTAAATCCCTGTTCGATTTTTAGTGTTGGTATTTTAACATTATCGAGGCAATAAACGCGTAAACAGTTGTTGCAATTAAAATGAACATGCTCATCATGATGATGATGCGCTGTACAAGAATTTGAACAAATGGCATAATTTGCGGTTCCTTGTTTATCCAAAACACGATGGATAATTCCTTTTTCTTCGAAAGTTTTCAAAATTCTATAAAGCGTAACCCTGTCGATATCCTTTCCAATTACATTCTCGAGATAAGGCTGTGATGTTGCAGAATCTCGGTGAGATAAAACATCTAAAACCTGCAACCTTGCGCCAGTTCTCTTTAAGCCATTTCTGACTAATAGATCTTCATATCCTTGTATTTCAATTTCGTTCATAATACCTCAATTTAAATAATCAATTTTGCATTTACAATCGAAACCGGCGGTTGATACGTAGCATTATCATTGGTGAGTTTTAAAATTCCTTTCACTCTAATCGGCTTCTCCGTAAATGAAATAGCATTTTCCATTTCAATCATAATCATAATAGGAACACCATTCTGGCCACAAAAATAACATTGATTTATCGGTAATGTTGCCAATAAGAATTTTTGTTGTTTCTGGCTATTTTTGATGGGAATTAAATAACCTCTCAAATCAAATTCTTTGTTCTTAAATCTATTTATAGTTTCTCCGTAAATAGGAAGTAATTCATTCTTTTCATTGAGCTCAAACTTAACCGTTCCGATTACATCCCAGTTTAATGATTTTATCTGATCGCTAACATTGTGTTTTTTAGTCTGCCCAGCTGCTCCATGGTAAATAAAAAGCATCAAAAGGATTGATAGTATTCTCATCTTACTTGCGTGGCACCCAGTAAAAAGAATTCTGACCTATTATCTCCAGAATTATTAATTACAAATTTACCTTTTATTTTAATTGGTTTTTCCGTAAACGGTAATGGTGTAGCCATTTTTACTTCCACCATTGAGGGAATATCGCCGGTACCACAAAATGGACAAGATTCTATCGGAACGATAGATAGCAGGAATTCAGAGAACTTTGAACCAACTTTTGTTGGATAAATATAGCCTGGTAATTCAATAACCTTGTTATTTAAAGCCAGCAGTTCTGGTGGGAATATGCTTACCCATTTCAAAGGCTCAACCTGTTTTTCGTATCTCAAGCCTATTAAATTCCAGTTAGCAGTTCGCATATCTTTATGCACCTTAACTTGCGCTTGCGTTACAAAGACCGAAGTCAGGATTAGAATGAAGATGATTGTTACCTTTTTCATTATTTATCTTTTGAAAGTGTGCGGGCAATATCTACGCGATAAGTTTGTAACGCCGGAATAATGGAAGCGATAATTCCAATAAATAATCCGGCGATGATGAGGTAAAATTCATCATTTACAAAATATAAACCAGTTAAACGGGCTTGAGCTGATTCCTGATACATACCAATAATTTGTATGGCCAGATGCCCGATAAAGAGCCCCAAAATTGCACCGCTTACAGTAATCAGCAATCCTTCGATCATCACTAAGAAAAACAGTTTGGATTTTGAAGCGCCCAGGCAGCGCATAATGGCTAAATCGTATTTCTTTTCTTTCATTGAATTATAAAGACTGATGAATACACTCATTGCCGATATAGCCATAATCAAAACGGCAAACCATTTTAAGGTTTCGATACCCACGCCAATTAAGGAAAAGAGTCTGGCGCTTTCCATTGCTGGCGATGCGGCCTGCATGTTGGTACTTTGATTCACCATTCGGGGAAAAATCACCACCGACATTGGAGAACGGTATTGAATAAGAATGGAAGTAATCTCTTTATTATCAATTTCAGCTTCTTCTGGATGCACATCATGGTCATCATGATCCGGCTCATGCATTTTATACACACTTCCAATGTTAGTTAATATCAAATTATCCGTAACATTTCCTTGTATCTGCAAAATGCCGGTAACTGTATATGCATGGTGTTTATGTTCATCGCTTGCATCACTTAAGCCATGTGCACCAAAAAACTTATCACCAACTTTTAATTTTGCTTCTGCTGCAACCGTGCTGCCGATCGTGGCTTCCAAATCCTTACTCCAGAATTTTCCAGCTGAAAGTTTTAAACCATATAATCCTACAAAGCCAGAATCAGTCCCAACTATGCGGTAACCCTGGTAATTATCGCCCAGCGCTAAAGGAACTGCCTTTTTCACCATCGGATTCTGCATCAACTCTGTAGCATCTTTTAAGGGAATATTGCCTGTTGGAAAATCAATATGATATATGCTACTCAAAATTAATTGAAGCGGACTTCCTTTTGCACCGACAACCAAATCAATATCCTTCGCGTTCTGTTCTAGTTTATTTCCAATTTGTGTGGATGCCAGAAAGAGGATCGAAAGTATCGCGATACCAAATGCTACCAGAATGATGTTAAGAAACGTGGTAAGTTTGTTTCTTAACAGGTTTTTAGTACTTAGTTTTAGTATGTTCATTACAATAGATATTCCTTGCTGATTCGATTCCTAACTCGTTTGTCGTGTGTGGCAATAACAAGTGAAGCATGATTTTCTTTTGCCTGTTCTGTTAATATATCGATTACATTCTCCGCATTTTCATCATCCAGGCTTGATGTTGGTTCATCGGCAATGAGTAATGAGGGATTGTTAAGTAAGGCTCTGGCAATGGAAACCCTTTGTAACTGGCCCTGACTTAATTCATCTGGGAAATTCCGCTTCTTGTTTTCTAAACCTAATGATGCTAACAGACTAAATATACGGGCTTTATCAAGTTTAATACCTGCTAATGAGGAAGCCAGGGCCACATTATCATAAATATTCAGGCTTTTAATTAAATGAGGTTTCTGAAAAACGATTCCGATATTTTGTCCGCGAAAGCGGTCCATATCTTTCAATGATAACGAATAAATCTCAGTTCCATTAAGCTTTACCGATCCTGATGTGGGTTTCAGCAAACCCGAAACAATATTCAGGAGCGTACTTTTTCCGCTTCCAGAAGCGCCGAGTAATAGCCATTGCTCTTCATCCTGTATTTCCCAGTCGGTAAAATTTAGATTCGGACCATTCTGATATTGATGTGTTAAAGACTGAATGCTAATCATAGCTTTTTTAATGTTTTGATATACTGAATATTTTTGATTGCATAATTGCGATAAAGTTCTTGAGCGTTGTTGGTCGAATGTTTGCAAGCGGGATTCATGGTGCAAATAAAAGAAAGCGAAACAATAAATAGCAGTTTAATTTTTTTTTGCATGGTACAAATATATAATCCTTTTGTAGTGGAGAAATTGTTTCAATGTTTTTGATACAAACCTAATATTCGCAGTTAGTGATGGTGCTTGCAACTTCTGTTTAACTTCAGATTAAGAAAGTGTGCTCCGGCAATTGTAAAACCGCCAACTGGGATAAGTATAGGTTCAATTAAATCTATCTCTGATAAGTGACCAATCAGAATAAACATGAAGCCGCATGCTAAAGTGATAATCGGGTAAGGATTGCGATGAATTTGCCGATAAGATTTACTTAATGACCATACACCGAGGATCAGCGATAACAAAATCATACTCATCTCTAGAAGTGGAGTAGCCAGAAATTCTAATCCCCAAAGTGGGAGCAGGGTTAAAAAAAATGGCAATGCCGCACAATGTATTGCGCAGGCTGTTGAAGCCGTAATCCCAATTTTGTCCAGATTAATTGTTTTGAAATTCTTCATTTTGAAATATTATGTTGCAAATATAAAAGCAATTTTGTTGCATTTGAATACTTTTTCCAGTTATTTGCAACTAAATTGCATTTACGTGATATATTCATACTTTGCCAGGTTTATTACCTCAGCTTAAAATTATAATTTGATATATTTAAAAATAAATTTAGATTTGTCTAAAAATATATTTAGATAAATACCGCATCCCATGAAACTTCTACTTTTATCGTTCACTTTTTTGATTTTTGGCTTGGTTGCTTCAGCACAAAATGGCTTTATTAAGGGCTCTATCACCTCAAATGGGAGTCCCGCCCCAAACATCACCATTAAAGTTGTCGGGAGAAATCAAATAACTAAGTCAGATCAGAAAGGATTCTACATATTAAAAAATCTTCCAACAGGTGCCCTGGAATTGCAATTTTCTGGTGTTTCTTACAAAACGAAACGAATACAAACGATGGTAGAAAGTGATACGTTAATGATATCAACTGATCTTAGTAGCCTGGAGTCGAATTTAGACGAAGTAGTTGTTACAGGAGTAAATAGAGCTACTGCATTACGAAAAAGCCCGGTGCCGATTGCTGTGCTAACCAAAAAGACAATGGATCAAAATGTGAATACGAATCTTATTGAAGCCATTGTGAAAGGTGTACCAGGAGTAACTGCGGTTACTACAGGACCAAATGTTTCGAAGCCATTTATCAGAGGTTTAGGCTATAACCGGGTTTTGACATTATATGATGGCTTACGTCAGGAAGGTCAGCAATGGGGTGATGAGCACGGTATTGAAGTTGATGAGTATGGTATTAGCAGGGCAGAAGTAGTAAAAGGTCCGGCCAGTTTAACGTACGGCTCTGATGCATTAGCTGGGGTGATCAATATGATTCCTTATACGCCAATGCAAGAAGATGGAAAACTTACAGGAGATTTTACAACAAATTTTCAAAGTAACAATGGTATGGTTGGCGCATCGCTAGGGTTAGCCTACATCAAAAATGACTGGAAGTACAGTTTCAGGGCAAGCGGAAAAGCAGCGCATAACTATTATAACAAAGTTGATGGGTATGTATTTGGAACTGCATTTAGAGAATACAATGTATCTGCAAGCGCAAGGGTAGATAAATCATGGGGATATTCGAAAACCGCAATAACCTACTACAACAATTTGATGGAAATTCCTGATGGAAGCAGAGATTCGCTTAGCAGAAGATTTACCAGGCAGGTTTTGGATGATGGCGATGATATCAAGAACAGGCCATTGGTTTCAGACCAGGATTTGAAACGCTATTCGATTAATCCTTTACATCAACACATACAGCATTACCGGTTTTACAATGCCAGTCAATTCAAATTTGGATCAAGTGATTTAAATATCTTAATGGGCGGTCAGCAGAGTGTACGCAGAGAGTACAATCACCCCACAGCACCTAAACAGGCTGGCCTTTATGTAGTTTTAAATACTTTAAACTACGATGTTAAATATAATCTTCCTGATTTTGCGGGTATTGAAAGTACACTTGGGGTAAACGGAATGTACCAAAGTAACCGAAGTAAAGATGCCACAGATTTCCCTATTCCTGATTATGATCTTTTCGATATTGGAGCTTTTTATTTCGCAAAAAAATCTTTTGGCAAGCTTGATATTTCCGGAGGTGTTCGAATGGATCGAAGAAACATTAACTGGAATAATTTCTATGTCGGAACGGATGCACAAACAGGTTTTGGCCGCAAATCTGATGTATCAGATGAAATGGCTGATTTACAATTTCCATCATTTAATCGGAACTATTATGGTTTTTCGGGTAGTATTGGGCTTACATATAATCTCTCTGAGAAATTCTTATTTAAGGCTAATATAGCACGTGGTTATCGAGCACCAAACATTACCGAAATTGGATCGAACGGATTGGATCCTGGTGCTCACATTGTATATTTAGGAAACAGAACTTTTAAGCCTGAGTTTAATCTGCAGCAAGATATTGGTGTAATTGCCTACCTGCAAGATGCAGACATCAGTCTTGAAATTTTTAACAATAACATTCAAAACTATATTTATCAATCTCGGTTAACCGACGAAAATGGAACGCCGGTAGTAGTGGTGCCTGGCAACTTAACCTATCAATATCAACAATCCAAAGCCCGTTTGTATGGTGCCGAATTGTCGGTTAATTTACACCCGGCCTCAGCTAAATGGTTAAACTTTAATAACAGTTTTGCCTATGTTGTCGGATTAAACAAAAATGAAGAATTACTGAGGTTGCATGGTAGGGAAGCAAAATACTTACCTTTTATTCCGCCTCTGCAAATCAGATCTGAATTGAAGGCTACGGCACAAAAATCTATTGGCGTTTTTAGCAAACCTTATGTTAAAGTTGACGCTGTATTGTTTGCCGATCAGAATAAATTTTATGCCTTAGACAATACCGAAACTTTTACTAAAGGCTACACGCTGTTTAACGCAGGAGTGGGTTCGCCAATAAAATCAAAGTCTGGGAAAACTATTTTGGATCTTTTCGTTCAAGTTGATAATATCTTTAATGTGGCCTATCAATCTCACCTTAATCGTTTGAAATACTTTGAATACTATGAAGCTTCGCCCAATGGTCGGTCGGGAATTTATAATATGGGCAGAAATATGAGTTTTAAAGTTGTAGTGCCCTTTTAGGCAAAGGTAAAATGAAAAATGGATGAGCTGTATGAAAAGAATTAATAAGATTGAAAGGAATTTTATCTTAAATTTCATCAAGCATTAAATTTGTTCCATTATCCATGTTCCATAATTATTATCTTTATGAGATAGATTAATAATTTTAGATCGAATGGAAGCAACATTAAGCGAGCAAAGATTAAATTTTCTTAGGCAATCAATAGGCAAAATCATTACGGAATCTCCTTCAAATTTTATGAATTGGCTGGCTCCGGTATTGGTTAGGGCCGAAAGCGGGATTTTAGTGTGTAAATATACCATTCGTAAAGAAATGACTAATCCATATCAAATATTGCATGGAGGTGTTACAGCTGGTATAATTGATGATTTGATCGGGGCGACGGTATTTACCATGGGTTTAAATGATCGTTATACCACAGTAAATAATTATATCGATTACTTTGCGCCAGCAAATGAAGGTGACGAAATTGTAGCAGAAACCTCAATTGTTAAACGCGGAAAGACGATACTAAATCTTCAATGCGAAATATATTTACCTTCAAAAAAGCGTTTAATAGCTAAAGGTTATTCGAACATGTTAAACATAGGTTAACACATTCTTAATTGCCTTAAAATAATTTGTTAATTCCTTTAAATTAGCGAAACATTCTCATTAATACATTGTTGTAACTTAACCAAAAATATAATGAGCCATGTTAGAAAATTATTCCACACTGCAATTTATTGTTAGAGGCAAGATTTTTAAAGGATTTTGCATGCGTATTCAAGATGACTTTCATGAAACTTATGCTGTTGTTTTAGATGGCTACCATTCTTTTTGTATCTGGTTAGATAATAAAAATGAGAAATGGTGTGCTTCAAAAAACGTTGCTATTGATCCAGATGCGATTGATGAAATTATCAATAGGATATCGCCTCGTCCTCAAGTCTCTTAACCTTACATCGAATAATGCTCAGAAAAAATCCCTGCCTAATGCAATAATTAAGGCAGGGATTTTTTATGGATAGACTTATCCGAAGAAAAGATAAGCCAAACTAATTGCGGTACAAACGCCCACTAAATCGGCTAGTAACATGGCGCCAACCGCATAACGTGTATTTTTGATGCTCACGGAACCGAAGTACACGGCGATAACGTAGAAAGTAGTATCAGAAGCACCCTGAAAAATACCTGATAACTTGCTAGGAAACGAATCTGCGCCATAAGCGGTCATGGTATCAACCATCATTCCCCGAGCTGCACCACCGCTCAATGGCCTGATCAAGGCTGTGGGAAGTGCCTCAACAAAACGGGTATCTGCACCCAGATAAACAAAAATATTTTTAATGCCCAGAATTACCACATCGAAAGTTCCGCTTGTGCGGAGCATACTGATGGCAACCAACATCCCTACCAAATAAGGAATAATTTTAACAGCAGTATCAAAGCCATTTTTAGCGCCATCGATAAAGGCATCGAAAACATCAATTTTCTTGTACAGTCCACCCAATACAATTACCAGGAAAACAAATAGAATGAGACCGTTGCTTAGTAAGCCTGAGAATGATTTAATTCCATCAGCATTTAACGAAGTAACATAAAAAACCAGCAACGCAATTACGGCAGAGATGCTAAAAACCCAGCCAATAATAACAGGTTGTAATAAGTTGATTTTTTGTTTAAAAGCCACAATTAACATGGCGGCCATAGTACCCACAAAGGTTACAATCAGACAAGGAATAAAAACATCAGTAGGATCTGACGCATTTTGTGAAGCACGGATAGCAATTACGCTCACCGGAATAAGACTTAAGCCAGCTGCGTGAAGACATAAAAACATGATCTGGGCATTAGACGCGGTGTCTTTACTGGGATTCAATTCCTGCAAACTTTCCATGGCTTTCAACCCGAAAGGCGTTGCGGCATTATCCAGGCCGAGTAAATTGGCAGAGAAGTTCATGATCATGTGCCCCATTGATGGATGTCCTTTTGGGATTTCTGGAAAAAGCTTCGAGAAAAAAGGACCAACGATTCTTGAGAGTAACCGAATGCCTCCGGCTCTTTCCGCAATACTCATGAAACCCATAAATAACGCTAAAATTCCAATCAGTTTCAGGCACAGTTCAACAGAAGTCCAACAGGTTTCAATGATGCCATTTACCTTGGTCAAATTTGTGGGATCATCAGCTTTACCAATTACCATCCAACTGAAAATTTCAGACTGTCCGAAAAAGAAACACTTTACCGCTGCCACAAGAATAGCGATAACAATAAATCCAGACCAAATTCTACTTAATGCCATTAGGGTTTTCTAGTTTGTTTTGAAGTTGTAAAATAGGTGTTTTACTTGAAAGTCCATAATCCATAGTTTGAACACTATGAATTATGGACTTTCGGTTAGAGATTCCCTACTTAGTTAGGGTTTGTCGTCTGTTAATTCGAAACCCCAGGTTTTTCCTTTTTCAGTTGCCGGAATTCCAGTGGTCATCCATGCCGGAGCTTTTGCACCTTTTAAATAGTAATCGAAAAACTGTTGTTCACGAATCTGGATATCTTTACGGTTTTGGCGTTGAACAAGGTTGTGGGCTTCTCCATTGTAATTTAACATCCAAACTGGTTTGCCCAAACGGCGAAGTCCAGTAAACATTTCAATCCCTTGATACCAAGGCACTGCTCCATCAGCATCGTTGGCCATTACGACAACCGGTGTATTCACTTTAGGAAACATAAATAATGGTGAGTTTTCTGTATACAATTCCGGTTTTTCCCATAAAGTAGCACCGATTCTGCTTTGTGTTTTTTCATACTGAAACTGGCGGTTCATTCCACTTTCCCAGCGAATACCACCGTAAGCCGATGTCATGTTTACTACTGGAGCACCTGCCCATGCAGCAGCATACATATTGTTTTGAGTAATCAGGTAAGCCACTTGGTAACCGCCCCAACTTTGACCCTGGATACCGATTTTGCTTCCATCAACCCAGCTGTTTTTCTTTAAACTTTCTACTCCTGAATTGATATATTCTACAGCTGATTGACCTGGATGGCCAGTTTCGTAGCTAATGTCAGGTGCGAAAACTAAATAACCATTACTCACAAAAAATGAAATATTTAAACGAGATGGGGTAGGTGCAGGTGCCTGATAGGTATATAAACCGTCAGACAGTTTCTCATAAAAATAAGCAATCATTGGATATTTTTTGTTTGGATCAAAGTTTTCTGGCTTGTATAAAATACCTTCAGCTTTGTAGCCTTTTGGCGTAGTCCATTTTACCAATTCTGCAGTTCCCCAGTTGTAGTTTCGTTGTTGAGGATTGGTATTGGTTAATTTGGTTTCGGTTTTGAAATCGGAGGTAACATAAACATTCGGCGATTCTGTATAGCTCGCCTTGTCGTAGATGAACACATCAGCATTTTTAGCTTTTGCCAGGTTTGAATATTTATATTTTGCCATTACCACTAATTCAGGCGCTTTAACTGCTCCAATATTTGTGCGGTAAAAACCGTTTTCTTTGGTAACATTATTGAAACCATCAAGCCAAACCAGTTCATTTGCCTTCACGAATTTATTATCAACCATTCTGTTAAATGGATTGTTGTCTTGTTCTACACGTTCATAACGGAAAGTAATTTGATTTGCCCTTCCGAAACCGGCCGTAATATTTTTTGGTTGCGATTTTCCATCTGGAGAAAAAGACCAAATATCATATCTGTCATTAAGCAATACAGCTTTGTCACCTTCTGTCCACGTGGCTACACCGTAAGCTGACGGAAGATCAGGAACGTCATTATCTTCATCCACAAACTTTACATTCAAGCTCTCGGTTAAGGCAACAGTTTTGCCACTTGCAACCACGTAAGTGTACCAGTTTCCATTTTTTCTATCAAAATATAAAACGTAATTACCACCCGGCGAAGCCATAGCATATCCGTTTAATTCTGAGATAATTTTTTTCCGTTGACCGGTTTTCGTATCAACCAGATAATAATCTTTTGATGTAGAACCGCTCCATTGAGATTCTACTCTACGGCCGTAATCTGTTGAGGCCAATACAAAAGCAGCATCTCCTTCAGCAACCATATTAGCATCTGGTAGCGTTAGATCAGTTAAAGGAATCACTTTAGGATCGCTACTAAAACATCGATAACTGAAAGATAACTTTTCTTACTATCACGATCTGCATTTTTCAATTGCATTGGCTGCAAATAATCATCCTTGTAATTCCACACGTCAACCTTTGCTACTTCGAAATCAACAATTGTGGTGTCTTTAGCTTTTTTAACAGGAGAGATGCCGAAAAATAATTTCTTGCCATCTTTACTGAAACTCACTCTTCCATCGCCATTTACCGACCATTTAGCTGGTAAACCTGGCATATCATAATCAACAATGGTTTGCGCAGTGTCTAAGCTTAAGGAGTTATAGTAAACGTTATAATTTTTAATTTCCTGTTTCTCCGGATCTCGTTCGCCAACAAAGGCAAGGTGTTCACTCTCCTCATCAAATGCAAAATTTTTGAAACTTCCTTTCCCTTTAATCAAAGTTTTAAGCGTTCCTTTTTCAGTGTTCAATAAAAATACGCCTTGTGGGGCTGTTTTATCTTTTTTAGATCCGCTGCAAGCGAAAACCAACTGTTTACCATCTTTACTGAAAGAATAATCCGTAACATATTTATAAGTTTTATCAACTCCAGTAAGCAGGTTTTTCACAATTAAATCCGTTCCTTCCTCAGTTTTACCTTTTCCAGCTGGCTCGTCATCTGCAAAATCCATATCCGAATCTTTTTTCTCAGCTGGCTTAGTCGCTTTTTTAGCGGTATCAGGCTTCTCGGTTAAATAGGCAACAAAACCTGTTCCTTCTTCGGGAAATTTGAACGACTTTACTCTGGCCACCTTAGTAATGGCATTTGTAGTTAAGTTGGCTATACCCAATGAATCTTTTGGCATTTCATCAGCTTTCTTTTTTTAATTTTTGCCTGACGGAGATCTTTATTGAAAGGGCGAATATTAAAAACAGCGAATTTAGAATCATTGCTAAACTGGGAATTCATGCCTCTTGGTATGTTTAACTTAGCATTGGTTTTTAGGTTGGTGATGTAGAGTTGCGCATCGCCTTCTTGCTGAGTCACACTGTACATTGCCCAGGCGCCATTATTTGATAATTGCTTTGTGCCCACAGTTTCCCAGGCATCATAAACGGTATGATCCAAGGGTTTTTTCTGTGCATAAGCAAAGCTGACAACGAAAAATAGAATAATAGTTAGTCTCTTTTGCATTTTCTAAAATGAATTAATTTGTTGGTTGAGATTTAATCTTCTAAAATTGGAAATTTTTAGCTGATTTGAAAACTTGTACGCCAAATATTACAATTGAAGGGGTTTTTATGACTGATGAATCGAACTTTCGACTAAGATATAGTAAGAAAGAGACTCTTCGCTGTGCTCAGAATCACGGCAATGAGTATAAGCCGAGAAACACGGCTAATAATGTGATTTATCGGTTTGCTGTCTCATCAACCTAAACTGCAAAAAAAATCCCCGATCAACTGAATGGTCGGGGATTCATAATAAAATAACTTCAATAGTGTGTACGT
>NZ_AJLG01000112.1 GCF_000258495.1 Pedobacter agri PB92 | reverse complement strand
CAACTGTAAAAACTATCCCAAACTTAAACCCAGCGCAATTAGTTTATTACGCTTGTAATCCCCGAGAAAATGAAGATTTTATTGCGGATGAACAGCACATTTTTTCCATCAGAAATGATGGCAGTTTTGAAGATATTACACCCCAATTTAGGGCATTAAAGGTTAACCGAAAATTCAATCAGCTAAAACTTGTCGATAACCCTACCGTAATGTGGTGGAGCGATAAAGTAATAAAAAAACGCGAGGGTCATTCGGTATCGGGCAGAGACCCCTTAACCGGCGAAGACATAGACGTCTATTTTAGCTATTATGCGTCTACACCTTTGCTACCAAAGTTTGGCAATAGCAGTTATGTTCGTTTCCAAAACAAAATCTATCCCATTTGGGACGACAATTTTAGCCAATCATACGATATAAGAACTGATGTTTCTAAACTTGAAGCGATAGAGGGAAAATTATTTAAAGGCGATGATTTTTACTATTTCGAAGCCGATGACGATTATAAAATCATCAGCACAAAAATTTCTGCTGATGCCAAATTTTTTCCTGGTGTTTACAGCTACAGAGCCTATTTATCGAAAGCTTTGGTAGATGATGATTACATCCATTTTATAGGCGATCGGTTCAACATCCACATGGATAACAAAAAGAAATTAACCAGTAAGGTTGTTAAACAACTGGGTATGTTTTATTTGTTCAATAACGCTTTATTCGATGGCGAAAAAAGTTACCCCATTATAGCAGATTACGAAACCTTAAGCACTTTAGGTTCTTTCGTAGATGTCATCAATTCTTGTGCTGGCGATATGCCGAATACGCCTCCGGTTCAGGTGAAGTACCATCATTTTTTTAAAGATAAAAATGCAGTGTATTATTTAAATGAAAAAACGAAACAACTGCAAATTATACAAACCGCTGATCCGGCAGATTATAAAGCCGATAATTACGAAGCTTTGCAAGAATTATATAAAATTAAAGATGTAAAAGGGTCGAATAAAAAAAAAGACTAGTTCGGATTTAAATTACTATGCGATCGGTGGTTTTGCATTGGCGATTTTTGGTCTGGGATTTTATCTCATCAGAAGGAAATCATGATAAAATTCAGCCAGTTTATTATTTTTTATACAATCCCGTTGCTTTCTGTGTTGCTTATCTTCATACTAACTTCCCATGCTCAGAACCTCAAAATCTATAGTGTTAGAGATACTACCGAATTGTGGGACAAGAAATATAAAAGCGAAATTTAAGAGGCACACGGGTTAAAAGAGCTTGGAATGATTTCGCCACGCCTGGTAGAACTGGAGGTTCGCCATCATATACTTTTTTTATTAACGCTGATACACTGCGAACGCAAGGCGGAAGATTAAAGTTTGTTTTAGATAAGGAATTAACAGAAAAATATAAGCAAGAAACGAATGAATAATAGATGCCAAAATTAGTAACAACGAAAAGAGTAATAGCACTCGTTTTGTCAATTGTATTGCCGTTGACAATTATTTTTTTGGGTATGATTACGCACTGGCGATACGTTAGTGTTGAAGATGGTACAAACGAATTTCTATATGGTTTTCCTTTGGCATTTATGTGCAGAGGTTGGCATACCTCGCTTTCATTTCAAATATTTGTTTCAGAACTTGTGTTTAATTTCCTAGTTTACTTTACGTTTCTATTAACTGTAATTTGGTTGGCAGATAGCTATTTAAAACCGATTATAGTTAATAAATATTTAAAATTCGGACTGTACAGTATTGCAATTTTAACGATGTCGTTTTATGGATTTCTGTTCTCTAACCCAAACAACATTTTTAAAATTAAGCGAGATTTTAATTATAGCGAGATACGAAGCGGAGTTAAATTCTTTTGGCAAAAAGACAAAAGATAAAAAATAATTGCAAAATAAAATGATACAAGAAATTAAGCCTAAAAAACCAATATTAATCGCGGGAGCAGTAATTTTAATCATCAGTTTATGCGTCATCTTTCCGGTAGAATATAGCAAGGCCAGCTTCGTTAGCGATTTAAAATTTACCTATTTTACTTTGGGCATTGCTATGCTCATCTTAATGTACGCCTTTATGGGTAGGAATACTTACAAGGGTTTACTTTTTCTTCTCTGCAGTTGCATTTTTAGCATTATTTGTTGGTTCGTCTTTCTTCCAGAGAGCGAATTATCTAAATCTAACTCTAAAGCTTTTGAGCTAACAATCGCAATTTTTTCTTTCTTCGAGAATTTTGCAAAGCTTTACATGGGTACCGTAACAGGGATAATTGCTGGGTTAATTTTTCTAATCGTAAATGCCCGACTTTTGAAAGATGAAAATCGCTACCAATTGTTCTTTAAAAGATTGGTTTCCTACCTGATCATTTTAGGCGTAGTGTCGTTTTTATTTGCCAAAGGTGGCGATTGGATTTTTGAAATTTCGGAGTATGTTAAAATGAAAAATTAACCAGTGAAAAAGAGAAAGTTACTCAGCCAAAGGCATCCTTTTTTATATTTTTTAGCAGTAAACGCAAGGCGGATAAAAAGACAATTGGAATGGGTTTTCGATGGTAAAAAATATGCAAAAACCAAAGCCAGTGACAAACTCGATTTCCGGATTAAAAAACATCAATCGGTTCTGCTTAAAAAACTTGGCGATAACAATGAGCAACTGCAAATTAACAAAGTAACCAATCTCAAAATCGCTTCGGCAAAAATAAACGGTATTATCATTAAACCAGGCGAAACGTTTTCGTTTTGCAAATTGGTAGGTTTGCCAACCAAAGAGAAAGGCTATTTATTAGGAATGGAACTTTCATTTGGAGAAGCAAAGGCAGGTATTGGCGGTGGCATTTGCCAAATTTCTAACCTTATTCATTGGCTGGTTATTCACAGTCCGTTAACAGTTACAGAACGATATCACCATTCATTTGATCAATTTCCAGATGACGGGCGGGTTTTGCCTTTTGGCAGTGGCGCAACCGTTTTTTACAATTACCTCGACTATCAATTTACCAATAATACCGAGCATAAATTTCAAATTAACCTTTGGTTTACTGATAAATGTTTGGAAGGCGAATTACGCATTGATACCGAACTTAACTATGCCTACCATGTGAGCGAAAAAGAGCATCAGTTTTTAAAAATAGATCATCAGTTTTACCGAAAAAATGAAATCTGGAGAGATAAAATATTAAAATTTGAAGGTGGTAAAGTTGTAGCCACAGAACTGATTATGAAAAACTTTGCAAGGGTTACTTACACACCAGCAGAATTTTTAGATACAACGGAATAAGTAAAATCTCCCACTTTCCAACGAATAATAAATAATGCTCAGCAAATAATAACTAGTGTTTTTAGTTTTAGTATATGCTGTTATTTTTATTGCATAAACAAACCTATGGAAAACAAATTTTACCAACAAAACGGCGATGAGTACATCTTAGAAAGACTGCTACTTTTTCCAATTCTTGCACTTTCGGTTTTTGCCAGCCTTGGTGTACACTCTTTAATTAACGGCACCAACCACGATGGTATACCCTATTACGCATTTACGGTTCTTCCTATCGGCCTTTACGCCTACAAACTAGGCAGAAATGTAAGAATTAACGTAGTAAATAAAACCGTTTCAGAACACTGGTTTGGCCTAAAACTAATGACGGTAAAGACGAAAAGGAAATCGAATTTGCACATTTTAGTAAGAAACAAACTGCCGAAGAGTTTTTAGCAGAAACACAGCGGTGAATACGCTAGCGAAAGCGAGTTTTAAAACATATTAGAAAAACAATGGAAGTGCTTTTCGGCAATTGCAGTCCCGCTTTTTGTTGCAATCTTTTTGTTGGTACTGCTACTATATTTATCATGCAGAGTTTGTCGAAGCATCTACTGATTTGCAATGATGACAGTAACAAAAAGTATTGCCACTACAATCGGGTTTATATTACCAAGCTAGCGGTGCTTTTGAGGGGTTTCTTTTGCACCGCCTTAAGTTCTTTAGCCCTGTAAAATGATGCATCCTTATATCTAAACCAAACACGAAAATGAATTTTTATCAAGGACCTATAGATACCATCTATTATCTTGTTGAAGATAATACGATTACGGAAGCTGATTATTTCCGCATTGGAAATAATTTAAATAATATCATCGAAACACTTGCAAATACAAGTAATCAGCAAGAAATTGAAAAACTGATGTATGATATTTTGGATGAAGAAATTTCATTTTTCTTAAAATGCCACCATTTTAGAGAACGTTTAAGAGTATCTTTCAGAACAATAATTTATGAAAACTCAAACGGCAAAA
Source organism: Pedobacter agri PB92 (assembly GCF_000258495.1). Taxonomy (GTDB): domain Bacteria; phylum Bacteroidota; class Bacteroidia; order Sphingobacteriales; family Sphingobacteriaceae; genus Pedobacter; species Pedobacter agri. Next base: position 13,002 of record NZ_AJLG01000112.1, on the reverse strand, counting down.
TTCTTCCTAATATCGTTGAAGATATTATCAAAAATTGGTTTTCAACCCGATTATCTCAAAGAGAAAGAATTCAGTTTCTTTTAGAAAATGCGTACAACTTTAGTGAAAAAGAAATTAACCTCAAAATCCAAAACGATTTCGAAACGATACTTTCACAAGACACTGTTTCTAATAAAGATTTTATAAATCTTACGTCAAATTCATTTTCCTTTTTCGATGGTTTTGAAATCGTGGAAAGCAACGGGAACATGACTTTGCTTTACAACTTGCCACGCATCTACTCTGAATTAGGAAAAATATTAACGCACAATATTGACGGTTTCCTATTATCATGGTTCAATAAGCATGCTAAAAGAAAGCCAACTGCTCTTAAAAAGCTAAAGACAGACATAAACAGGAGGCTCAAATTTATCAAAAAAGATGAGCTAATGGATAGCCTGGTCTTAGTTCAGTTAGAAGAAAAAACGAAAATTTTACTAAACGATATAGAAGAAAATAATTACGAAAAATCTATAGAAAATGTTAAAAATACGATAGTGCTTTTAAAAAACACATATATTGAAACTGCTGATAGAGAGTTTTTTTGCAGATTTTTATATGGAAATAGGAATTCATTTAAACCACGATTTTAAAGACGAACTAATGAATTTCTTATACGCAGAAACAACATCTAAATATTTGATAAAGAAAGAATTACCCTGGGAATAAAAACAACAAAAATGGTTTGCAACCCTTGGACGATATTGCAAAGTTCAATATTTGTGCTTCGATTGCCAGCATCACGAAACACCAAAACGTTAACCAAATTTTAAAAATATTAGAAAAACAATGGAAGTACTTTTCGGCAATGGTAGCCCCGCTTTTTGTTGCAATCTTTTTATTGGTACAGCAATTAAAATTGTCATGCTGAGCTTGTCGAAGCACCTACTAACCAGAAACAATCTTTCGACAAGCTCAAGATGACAGTAACAAAAAGTATTGAAAGGCCAATCGGGTTTATATTACAAAGTAGGTAGTGCTTTTGAGGGGTTTCTTGTGCACCGACTTAAGTTAATTAGCCCCGATTGTAGCGGAAATCCGCCGAATTTTATCGGCGATGAGAGCGGAAAGCGGGAGTAGCGTTAAAAAAAAGCACCTCAATTGCGCTTCAAATAAATAATATTTAAAGTTAAACATGAAACTTAAACGGATCTTAATTTTATTGCTCACAAGTACGTTTTTATATGCTTGTAGTCAAACGCCAACTTCTCAGGCTCCTGAAGCAAAGAAATACATTGCCTCTTTGAAAGCGATGAAATACGATGGGCTCAAAAACCAGCTCAGAAAAGATACTGCGTTGCTAAACAAATTGATCAAAACGGCCACTTTCACCTTGCAGTTAACCTCACATTTTTCATCGGGCGAGAAAACTAAGGTTGATAAATCGGTTCCGGAATTTGAAATTAACCATGACGAAACAACAATTAAGGCACTATTTGATGACTACTGCAAAAAATTGCTCTTTGAACAAAACTTTAATGATGGCTACGCCGACAGCACTTTTAGTCTTTACGGGCAGGATATGTTTTCATACGAAAGTAGGTTTAGCCTAACGGATGACAATCACATTTTGGAGAAAAAGGACAGTTTGTTTAAACCGTTTAAAGACAATGTGGTAACCCACGAAAAAGCTTATTTTTTTAGAGGTAAAAAAATAGCAAAAACTGATATCGGGTTAAAACGTATTGATAGTATTCAAGCGGAAATCAGTTTAAAATTCCCAACCGATTTTGAGCGGTTTTCTATCGATAAATCGGCCAAAACGCAAGATTATAAAGATGCTACAATAGAAGTTGAGAGCCTAAAAGAAAATATGGCTCAACTCAAAATCCCGATGGATTTGTATGCCGAAGTTATCGGTTATCAGGCTTATAATAACCAAAATTTAAGGATGAATAGCAATGCATTAAGTGCTACACCCATGTTAGGTATTGATAAAAAGGTAAGCGAAAGTTTAAAAGAACTGCTCGATATTTTCGCTGAAGTATTGAAAGAAAACGAGGAGAAAAACGGAAAAGAAAAATTAGATAAAATCCGTCAGAACCAGGTTGATGCGAAAGAAAACATGACCGAATTTGATGCTTACCTAAATAAACTTTTTAAGGATGAGGAGAAAATAAAAGAACTTGGCGATATGGGTTTGTACAACGAAATTGCTAACGCAGGCAAAAAAGTAATTGGAGTGCAAACGCAATTTGTTATCGTAGAATTTCCGGATGATATCAAAAGCATTGATGTTTTTGTGGCGACAAAATCTGTTTCGTTGCAAAATAAAGCGATGGTAAAATATGGCAACCATTATTTAAACCCCAAATATTTTGATGAGGCTAAACCCAACATCGTTTTTTACAGTAAAGAGAACGGTAGAAAATTCGGTATCTCAAACCGGGATGGCGAAACCATTATTGAGCCTAAATTTGATGAATTAAGACAAGTAGCGAATGAATATTTTGTAGGCGATGAAAAATTGTATTGGCTAAATGTAGCTGGAAAAAAGATGGTTCCGCTACCGCAATTTGTGAGTTATGTGCAGACTTTAAAACCAGGTTACGATGTTTTTGAAAAAACTGTAGGTAACGAAGATAAATCTGGCGTAATGCTGAATAGAGAAAAAACTATTTTGCCATTTGAATATTACCGTTTTGAAAAACACGGGCAATTTATCATTGCCAGCAAAACCCACAATTTGGATGAACTGTACGATTTAAACTTCAAAAAAATTCCGAATAAAGGCATTCGAAAAATTCATCTGGTAGATGAGTTTATCGCTTCTGATATTAAATATCCAACGCTGTTTGAGGCAGAAGATGTGAACAAGAAAAAAGCTCTGGTTGACAAAAACCTCAACTTGTTAACGCCGTTTAAATACGAATTTATCAATCCCTTCTATGGTGTCAACAATTATTTTATGGCAGGAATTAGAACTGCCGATGGTAGCAATTATTGGTACGGAATTATAGACGAAAAAGGCAAAGAAGTTACGCCGTTTATCTTCTGCCACATGAGCGAAGAGTTTGATAAAAACGGAAAGTTTAAATTCTGCTTAAAAGATAAAAGCCAGGCAATGGATTTTGCTTCGTTTATTAAAACCTACAAGAAATAATACCAATTCGAGAAGCTGTAGCCCGATTTACCAAGTTAAGCGTCGGCGGGGACGCCAACGCAGAAGTATTCTTATGTAGGCGTCCCCGCCAACGTTATAAACGAACATGTTATTTGCTTTAAGATTGCTTCGTGCCTCGCAACTACGCGTGACGAAATAGGATTGATTTTTTGCTAAAAACGCCAGTCTGTTAACGAATAATAAAAAATAAACGGCGAATAATAATTCTGGATTTTGATGTGGGTTTAAGCTGGTATTTTTATGACTTAACCTAATTAAATGAAAAACTTAATCCTTACTATATTAGTAACCGCAAGCGCCAGTTTCGGTTATGCACAAAACCTCGAAGGAAGAGAAGAAATTAATCTGTCCGGTTTCGGCTATAAAATTTATACGAAGCAGAGGAAGAGCGCTATTGAAGATAAAACCGTTTATGTTATTCCAAACCAAACCGATACCATTTTTCATGATGCTTTAATAAAAGACTTAAAGGCTGACAAGGAATTATACCGAGGCATCTACGGGAAAAATGGACAGGAAATACACTTTTTGCAGTTCGATTTACAAAGTGATAAAATGAACCATAAAGTTTATGCGCCAAATAAAGAAGGCAGATTGGTGCTGATTAAAGAAAGCAAAAACCTCGACGCGTATCCGAAAGATTTTCCGCCAAAATTCAAGAATAACAAACCCATTCATCCATTATCCAGGCGAAAGTATGGCACTTTATAAATGGGTAGAAAGTAATATGTACCCCATTTTAGCACAAAAGCATAAAAGCGATGCAAAGGGCAGTGCTGTTATGGTACTTGATATTGCGATAGACGGTTCGGCGAAATTAAGCGAGGTAAAAAACCTAAAGGCAAGCTCTGAAACATTAAATAAGCTACGCGAGAAATTAAGCAAAATGCCCAAATGGGAAACTAAAATTCAGGGTTACGATGTTGCCGGAATAGTATTTATACCTGTAAATTTTTAAGCAAAAATGAAGAATTCAACTAAAACAAAACTTATCAAAGTCACAATGGTAATTGCCATCTGCTTTGCGGTACATGTTTTAGTTGCACTAATTTCCAGCTTAATTGTAAACAAATTGATTTTAAATACGCGATTGGCAAATTTTACTGTTTATGATGGCTACGCAGATTTTAGCATTTTATTAGTTTACATTTTGGTATCGGCGTTGCTAATGTTTGATAAAATTAAAGGCAATGCTTTAGTTATTACAACGGTTTCTTTTTTTGCGTTTCTAACTGTAAAGGTTTTTGTAATCGATATCATTGCGCATTATTTTAGGTTTTATGTAAAGATAGCCCAAAATGGCGCCTATAGTTTCGACATTTTTATAAATCGATTGGCTAAAAACTGGCAAGAGTTGCGCTGGGAATTTAGCAATTTAGGCCAATTTTTATCCTTCATTGTTTGGGTATTCATCGCGTTGCTTGGTATTTGTTATTTATCCCTTTGGGCAAAAAATAAGTTAAAGGGAAATACCAAAATTAATCTGGTTTTTGGATTGCTTTTTTTAACGGCGTTTTCATCATGCGGAGATCACATTCAGCGAGAAAAAGATAAATATCCACAAATTCCAGCCTTTCCTGCCTTTGCAAAAAATGCATTGCTTTACAAAAAATTTGATGTTGCCACAGTATCATTTAATGCGTATAAATCTGCCAAAGTAGACGGGCATGATTTGGTAATTCACACAAAAGATTATTTCTTTTACGCAGTGGCGGATAGTTCTTTGTTCCTAATCACCGGCTATCGCGAAGCGATAAAACCAGGGATGGAATTTCCGGCAAAAAATTTTATAACACTAACCAGGTTGAGGAACAAGAAAATCGAAAAATCAGTTTGGACAGAGAGCTGTGATCAAGATTTGCCAGTTTTCAACGATGGCCAGACTTTGATAGTCGGTACTCGGGTTTTTGAGGTGAAAGCACCACGATTAGCTTTTACAAAAGTTGATAAAACCAATGATGATTTGGTAAACAACAGCATGATGGCTTACACCTGGAATTTTAGTAATAAGTTAATCTCGGAAAACTATAAACCGTTTGATAGCACATTCGTAAAAGAATTAGACCGAATTACAATTGGTTCTGATGGAAACTTCACTGGAGGCTTAAACAACGGAATTAATTACACCTATGATGCCGTTCCGATGATTTATTATGAGTTCAACGTAGGTGGAAAAGTGGGTAAAACGAAAATTAATTTCGATGAACAAAAAGTACCGCTATTGTTAAAAGTTGGAGATCAAATTTATTGCATCACTTACAGCAGTGAGTTAAAGTGGAAGCGTGAAGTAAATCACTATGAGATTGGAGTGATAGAATGATAATCGTTAGCATAAAAATGTTGCCCTTAAAAGGCAATTTGAAAGAAAAAATTGGGAACGCTGGAAGAACGGCTTAAACGGATAACTTATGAAGAAAGTTGTTTTAATCATCGCAATGCTTTTTACCTGTGTTTTCGCTAAAGCACAAAAAGAACATAAACTATTTTATGATAACGGTATCGTAAAAGAAGTTGGACAACTTAATGCAAACGGAAAGGAAACAGGCCAGTGGAAATACTATCATAAAAATGGGAAACTATGGCGGATTGGAAGTTTTGCAAATGGAACATTATCGGGCGATGTAATCGTTTACCACGAAAATGGATTGCTATTCGAATATGGAAATGTTCGAAACGGAAAGGAAAATGGCAGGTGGACTGCTTTTTACAACAATGGAAATTTTTGGAAAACTGGAAAATTCAAAGATGGAAAAGCCAAGGGTAAATGGAAATTTTACTATGAAGATAAAAATGCTTTATTAACCGATGTTGTACGGTATAAGAACGGAAAACGAGAAGGAAAATTGAAACGTTTCCACAGAAACGGAAAACTGCAAAATACGGGTAGATATAAGGATGGAAAACAAATTGGCAAATGGGTTGAATATTACGAACAGGGTGCGCTGGAAACATTTGGCTTTTTCATCAACGGGCAACAAGAGGGCGAGTGGAAAAGATTTTACGAAGACGGTACACTAATGAGCATCGGGATCTACAAGGAAAATTTTGAAACCGGTGAATGGAAATATTACCACAAAAATGGCAGGTTAAATGCCGTTGGCGAATATAAAAATGGAAAGTGCATCAATGAGTGGCTATACTATGATGACAAAGGAAATCTGTTGAAAAAAGTTAAATACTAAAAAAGATGAAAAAACTACTCATGCTCATGATCATGCTGGGGGCGTATATTTCAGTTTTTGGACAAGAAAAACTCGTAAAAGACCTCGACTTTGATGGCAAAAAAGATACGGTATACATCGACCAAAAGGCATTACAAATTGTTTGCAGGCTATCGACACAAAAGTTCAAAAAACTAAGAAGCAAGACAATCGAAATGTCAAGCGACAATACATACATCAAATCGACCAGAAACGGATTTGAACTAAGAAACAATTGGATGCGAGCAGGTTATGCCTGCCAGTTCAGGTACGAGAAAGGCGAGAAACGCATCCGCGTGATTGGGATTACCGAGTACGCTTTGGGCAACGCCGCGAACGATGGCAGTGGCGAGGCGAGCGCAAACTTACTCACCGGCGATTACATTGGCAATTGGAATTATTTCGACCATTTGGCAAATAACGAAAATGGCGAACTGGTTAAAATCCCCACCATTAAAACCAAGATGAAATTCAGCAAAATTTATCTGGAACAATTTAGTGAAGAAAGCTATTTTTCTTATCAAACCCAGTTAGAGGATATTGTTGAAAAGCATAAAACTGCAGAAAAGAACAGGCGAGCGAAAAAATAAACCAGATGAAAACACTAACTGCGTTTCTTTTATTTTTTGTATCGAACTTTTGCGTTGCGCAACAAGGTTGGATTAATATTGATCTTGAGGAAACCGCATACGTGTACGCAACCAACAAAACCTGTCTAAAGAAAACTGGTCAGCCTTTAAATGGTAAGTATGCCATCAGATTTAATCGTTACCAAACCAATTACGAAACTTTTTTAAACGGTTTAAAAAACGGCGAATTCAAGGTTTTTAGAAACAAAAAACTGGCAGAAAAGGGGGCTTACCGAAATAATTTACGTGAAGGCGAATGGCTTGTTACAATGAAGATGGCTCCATTAGGCGACGAAGTAGGTATGAAAATGGTTTGCAGGAAGGCTTAGAAACCGATTATGATCACGGACGAATTGAAAAAACCGCTACGTTTAGTAAAAATCACCTCGATGGTTGGCAATTAAGATATTCATCATCCGAACCAAATGAACCATTTGAAAAATCATTATATGCAAAGGGTCAAAAAGTTAAGTTTATCCGCTATAAAAACATCAACAATTTAAAATTTATCATTAGCGATAGCTTGGTTTATGATGACCACAAACAATTGATACTGAAAAAATCGTTTGTTAACGATAGCCTGTTATTACAATATAAAATCAGTTATAATGTAGTTATTAAAGATGCTTATCAGATTAACACCACAAAAATTGAAATAGCTGACGGATATAATTCTAATATTGCCTACCTGTTGCCAGAGCGAGATGAGTATGAAACAGAGATGAGAATGCATGAGTTGCTGAATTACAAATTCGCTTACGATACCGACGTGAAAAAGCCATGTTTGCTCGTAAGCAATTTAACCCGAAATCACTTTTATACCACTACTTTCTACAGGTTATATCCAGCAGAAAACCTGCAATCGGTAATCTATCACAAAGGCGGAGACGATATTTTACCAGGGTGGTATTATAGAGATGTAAATAGATAATTGGTTTAATAAAAAAATATGCTTCTACCTATTCCAATCATTTTATTTATCCTTTTGCTGGTATATTCAATTAAAAAAGCACAGCAAAAAGCAGATGTCAACAAACATGTCATCATTAGATTAGGCGTGTTGATTGCTTTTATTGCGCTTACATTTTTAATCGTTTACCTCATTGAAGGCAGGTCTGGTACGCTAGGTTCATTTTACATCAGCGCCTATTTTTCTGCAACGTGGATTTTGTATTTAATCGTTGAAGCCATCAGCTTGTTTGTAGTAAAGCAAAATAAGCTGGCAAGAACAAACCTCATTATATTGTCCTTTATTGTTTTTTTGGGCGCTATGGTCACGATTACACTTTCTAATACTTAAAATGATTTGTTTAACTAACATGGTATAAATTGAAAAGCTGTTTCTCCAACATATTAATTTGGGTGGTTATGCTGGCGTTGTCATCCGTTTTACTATTGGTTTTTTCCAGCCGATTTATTGTTCCTGCTGTGCCTATAATTTTAGCAGTTATTGTTGTTATAGTTACCAAAACACAGCGAACGCTGATTAATAAAAAAGCTACAGCAATTTACGAATTAACGGAAGGTGTAGTTAAAATAGAGGGAACAATTAGTGCTCCAAAAACGTTTGAAACGCCCTACTTCAAACAACAATGTATTGCCTACACTTATAAAGAAGGAAACATTACCTACGATAGTGATACGGGTTCGGAACATGTAAATAGCACCCTTGAAAAAGAAGAGTTTCAGGATTTTTATTTAAATAACTCGACAGGAAGAATAAAGGTGATGATTACTAAATTAAACCTGGCACTTCTGCCTGCCAAAACTGACACATTACATAGCGTTAAGTACGCAGTTGATGATATCCGTTATACGGAGAGAACCCTAAAAAACGGCGATTTGATAAGCGTTTTGGGTTATGCAATAAAAAATGCTCATCACGAATTTGAGTTAAGAGAGCAGGGCGACAAACCCTTGGTAATTGCTACGCCGGCTGTAGAAGACAAAACACGGAAAGCGTTTAAAGTTTTAAAAGACCTACTGCCTTATTTAATTTTAATGTACGTTGGCGTAAATTATTTTCTATTTGCACCAATGAAAATTCAAATAATGGAAAGTGAAGTTTTTCCTTATTTCGCGATTTTCGGCATGCCAATTTTAGCTATTATTTTAAGTGTTATTGGTAATCGAATGGATGGTTTTGCCAAATTATTCTTCACCCATTTAGCTGGAATTTGTTTCAGTGTACTATTCTTAAGCTTTCCTTTAATTTGTTTATTTTATTTGATTAAACTGGAATTTACTCGAATTTTTTGCATTTGGGTAACGATTTTTATATGCACCACCATTGCTTTTTTAATGAACCACCGAAAACTGGATGGCTATTTCAGTAAAGAAGAGTTAACATAACCAAAACAACCTACAACAAACTTTATGAAAAAACGATTATTCAAGATATTTACTTTTTTATTTATTGCCATCATGGCGATAAAAGTGCAGGCGCAAGAACTTAAATTTCCGGAAAGTTTCCGCTCAAACTCTTCGCTTTTTAAGGGAATGACAATTTCCGAAATTCCCAAAGACATTCAAACCAAATACGGTATTAACAAAAACCCAGGTTTAGTTACCAATATTGCAAAAGCCAGGGGCGCACTTTTTACCGCCAAAACGCCTGGCGTACAAGCCATTTACTTAGAAGTTTGGAAAGACCCTACAATAAAAAATAGTGATTGTGGGTACGAAGTGGCACAGTTTGCGTCGGTTTCGGAATTAGAAAAGGTACTGCCAAAATTTAACAGTTGGTTCTATGGTGCAATTTTAACAGTTCAAAATTATCTAATTGTTGTGAAATGCGTTTCCTCAAAAAATGCAGAACAAAACATTGATAAGATGGTAGCCTATTTTCAGAAAAGATTAGGAGCAAAGCTTTTTCTCGATAGAAAAAAAGAGGTTGAAGTACAGGTTCCAGTTACCGAAAACTATGTTTCAAACTTACCTCCACCGCTACCACCAGAACCAAAAGAGAATTACACAAGCTTGGCCATTGGAGATTTGGATAGTCGCATTGCCAATAAAGATGGATTAGCCTACATGCGCACCAAAAAACGCGAAAAATTGGCGCCCGGAAAATATCGGGCAAGTAGTATGGCTCCAGCTTTTGAAAGTTTAGTTTTTACGATTGATCAAGATAGTTTGCTCCACGGAGATTACGAATATCATTATGCTGAAGATTACAGCAAATCGCCCTCAAAAGAAAGCAAATTAACTTACGACCATGGCATTTTAACTTCGGAGATTGTTTACAAAGATGGTAAGCTTTTGGGCTCAACAAGCTTTACGCCCTCTGTGGTTAAAGAACGAAATGATTATCTGATTACCATTAAAACAACTACTAAAAGCCCAAGTAATGGCGATAAAGAAGTGGTTTCAGTCTTCCGTAATCGTAAACCTGTTTCAAAAACCACTACCAGATTTCGTATTTCGGTAATTAAAAAAGACTTCGAGAAAAAGGTGCTGGAACATTATAACAGCAAAGGCCAACTCACCGAATTTGAAAAACCTGGCTTAATTGAACGCTATGCCACTGACGGCAAAGTAAACTATAAAGATGAATGGATTAATGACGATCATTTTATTTATACAAATGGAAAATTGACAAAAAAAGAGATCGGCGTAAAAGGTAAACAACAATATTTAGTTACCGAATATGATGAGCAAGGAAAGGTAACGAGAGAATTTTCGAGAGGCATTGAAGATAGCATAGCTATTGCCAACCCTGATGAGTATGAAGGGGATTTAAGCGATGCGCTGTTTGAATATTACAAGAAAAAGGCAAAATGACATCAAGAGCTGAATTAGTTCAAAAAATACAAACAGCATTTAACAACGTAAAGCTAGAAGATGGCATTGGTTTGTGGGAAGCAGAAGGTTTGGATAACTATGCTGATGAGGAAACGATGATGCAATTAAGGGCAAAAGATGAAAGAATGAATTGGGAAAATCTCAGCTATCAAGAGTTGGCAAAATGTGAAAGTGCTTTAGCGTTTTTTGATGCTAAAGGAATGAGGTTTGCCTGCCTAAATTTTTAATATTCGATTTGTTAGAAACTGAAATTTTACAAGAGCAAAATCTGCCATCGCCAGAGGTAGTTTTTACGTTAACTCATGATTTGCATAGCGAATATCAGCTGAGTAGATTTTCGTTGTTTAACAGCAATCAAATAGAATGTATTATAGAATTTTTAAACTACAAATTGAAAAATGGAGCATCAAATGAAAACGATTATTTTGATAAACAGCTTAAAGATGGCCTAATATTTTGGAGCACTAAACTTGATAATTAGCGAAAAACGGTTTTGCCTTTTTGCACAGGCTTAACCATTCTAAACCCGACAGAAGCGAACACGAAGTGCAACGAAGTAAAGCGAATGGCGGGACTTTCGGAACCGATTGAAACAGAAACTTGCTTTTCAAAAAAATAAAGACATGAAAAAAATATTTACATTAATAATCGCCATTATAAGCCTCAACACATTTGCACAAAAAAAAACACCGCCACCGGTAGCGAGAACTGCTGGTACATCAGACATTTTAAAAACCGACAAACGCCAAGAAGATTTTACCATTAAAAAAACAAAGTTTAATGTTTATCTGGGCTATCAAAAACCTAGTGAAATGCGCCAACAGAGCAAGGGAGATACTTTACAGGTGTACAAAATTACAAGAGATAAACTCAATTTCAGTCACCTGGAGATTGTAAAATACGGCACAAAAAACGGAAAAATTATTCTCGAGGGAAGTTATAAACTGTTAAATGACACGCTAATAGTTACCGAAAATTTCTACGATTATACGGGTTCTTTCTGCATTACCACAAAGTACATTACCGATAAATGGGGATTGAAAAAAGTAAGCGATGATATGAAGGGTATTAAGCTGGAGAACTTAACCGAAAGACATTTGAAACCGGCAGAAATGAAAGCTCCACCACCCGCAAAAAATTAAAAAAATGACTAATTCATCCACATATTAATAGTTATGAAACAATATTTCTCGCTTCTGTTTTTGGTTTTTTGTTGCGCCGTTAATTGCTTTGCACAACAAAAAAAAGCTGTTAAAAACTGCCCCTGCACCATCTCTACAGAAATTAGCGCTTGGACACCAGAACTGAAAAAAGGATACGACCAAAAAAGCATCGCTAACAATTTTGCTTATAGCGTTAACGGAATTTACCTAGCCGAAGACCGAGACACGGTTTACCAAATTAAAATTATTGTAGACCCAAAATCGTATGGCACTTTTGTGTATTACCAGCACCTTAGTTTTAGTAAGGCAAGACTGATAAATAAACAAGTAACCAATTGCGAAACCTTGCCGAATGTACACGATGGCGGTTGGGTTGGAAACAATATTCTTGAACCGAAAAATGCCATCAACAAACAATTTGTAGCCTCAGAATTCTTTGTTGGAGAAAATTATTTCAGAGTAGATAAAAGGCATTTTTATAGATTTTACAAATGCGATAAAGAAACCAAGTTTGGCATTCACGATGCAGATAGAGAAAGATTTTACCGTAAAGTTTATTGGGAAGTGGAAGGCGATTACCCTGAAATTTCAACCCGCAGTTTTACTCAAGTAGATGTAAAAAAGTACAACAAGCAACAACTGGCAGAAATGAAAAACACTGTTTATGCCCGTTACAATTATGCGTTTAAGGAAGATGGAAAGTGGTACCAGCATTTCAACAAAAAACCAGATTACCGATGGAACCATTTTAAAAATATAACGCCTTTTTTAACTCATGTTGAGAAAGAAAATATCAAATACATCACTGCTTTTGAAAGTGCCGATTATTACGACAATCAGTTTAAAAACGACTTTTTAGACTTTTGGGAGAAACTGAGAGCGAGCACTAAAGATGCTAACTTAGAACAACTCATCCCCTTGGTTCAGTTTCCATTTGCCATTAATGGCGAGCACGATGATATGCCTGTTTTAAAAGTTAACAAACAACAATTTGCTAAAATATGGCCACTTTTAATGCAAAAAGAAAACTATAGTGTGTACGT
>NZ_AJLG01000111.1 GCF_000258495.1 Pedobacter agri PB92 | reverse complement strand
ACACTACTTAATACGTTGTCATTTTCGTCTATGGCTTCAACCTTTACAAAATGCCAGCCAGCTTCCACATCCTGTAGTGCCTTCCATTCAAATTTAAAAAAACCATCGTGCTCGGTTTTGTTATCAATTGTTTGATCAAAAAATTGCAGCCTTACCCTCACAAATGCATAGGGTTTGAGTACAAAAAGCTTAAAGAGATGAATGATATTAACGAAAATATTGTTGCTAAAAATCTGTGCTGCCTTAGCCTTGCGTTTAAAAACATGACCATAAACCACCAGGTTGTTTTTGTGCCCGTAGCCGTGATAAATTTTTACACTAACAGATTTATTCATTGCCATTAAAACAGAGTGAATTAAAAGTTGTTTGTGATGTAACGCATTTATAGCCAAAACATGAAATTACTATTCATCATCAATCCAGGTTCAGGTAGTCATGATATTAATTTGAAGGAAGTAATTTCTACATATTTTTCAGATAAGGAAACAGCAATAGACTTATTTGAACTTCCTGACGACTGTTCTTTGGATAAGATCAAAGCAAAAATTGATCAATCGAAAGCCGACAGAGTTGTTGCCGTAGGTGGCGATGGTACACTAAAACTGGTTGCTGAATGTTTGCTACATACCGGTACGCCAATAGGCATTATTCCGGCCGGCTCCGCAAATGGAATGGCAAAGGAACTTGGAATACCAACAGAGATCGAGGATGCGTTAAATTTATTGGAAACCGGAAAGCTTCAAAAAATTCACGTAGTTAAACTAAATGATGAAATTTGTATTCATTTATCCGATTTAGGGTTTAATGCCTATCTGGTTAAAAAATTTGACACACTTCCACAACGTGGAATGTGGGGTTATGCCAAAGCTACCTGGCATGCCCTATGGAACCATAAAAGAATGGAGGTAGAGTTAAATATAAATGGCGAAATCATCCGATCAAAAGCAGCCATGGTGGCTATAGCAAATGCAACCATGTATGGCTCGGGTTTAAAAATAAATCCAGATGGTAAATTGGACGATAATCTTTTCGAAATTATTCTGGTAAAGGATTACTCCTACCTTGAAATTCTGAAAATATGGCTCACCAGGCTACCCTTCAACCCTAAAAAAATTGAAGTTTTTCAGATTTCAGAAGTGAAGATATCTTCTAAACATCAAGCGCATTTTCAGGTTGATGGAGAATACATTGGTAAGATAAATGCAGTTGAAGCGAAGATTTTACCTGAGGCCATTACGGTAATCATTTAGTTCAGCTCGTTGCGGTGGATCTGGATGGTAAAATACAATCTAAAAAATTCAGCAATGAAGCAGACTTTAAATAGAATGTCAAACCACCTTTCCTCGAGATTTAAAACCTCCGGCAGGAAAGTAATGAAGCCAATAGAGAATATCCACACAATTAACCTGAATGGAAACTGGATATAATAAGTTATAAAGCCAAACTTTCTAAATAAGAACAAGCCGATTGCAGAAAGAAAAAGTGAAACGAATAAAGGCAAAGTCAAAATTACTCTTACCTGAGAAAGCACCTGATCGGGAATTTCATTCAGATGCGTGATAATACCCCAGAACTGTTTGTAAAGAAGTAAAATGCTAACAACATCAAGAAGGGCAAAAAGCTTGGTAGTAATTCTCATTTATTTGCAGTATTTGGCTAGATACTGGTCTGCTAAACTACTACCCATATGTTTAACAAACAAAAAATCTTCGCAGGCCCCTTGTTTATCGCCTTGCTTAATTTTCTTTAATCCGTTATTAATTCTTTCCTGGAGATATTCGTCGTCAATACCCAGTTGATTTTTAATGGCTATAATCTGAGCTTCCTGGCCTGGCTTTGCTTTGTCGATGTTCTTATAGAAATTAATTACTGAATTCGTCAATCCTTCTTCAGCCTGGTAACTTCGAATGGCATCCTGCATATCTTTGCTTGATTTACGTTCGCAGTTATAACCTGAGAGTTTAAAGTTTACCGGCACTACAACCGCAGTTGTGGTATCGTAACCTGCAGGTACTTTCCATTTGCCGCTACTCATGCGAACCAGTCTCAAAGCTTCTTCATCAAGTTCGCTTAAAATACTTTTGGTTACTCTCGAGGAATACACTCGCCCGTCTTTATCGAGCTTGAAACTAATGTTCACGGTACCCTGAACACAATTGCTTTTTGAAAAGGCAGGATATATAGTGTTTTCTCTTAAAAATGAAGTAAAACCATCTTTGCCCGTTTTAAACTGTAATTGCGCCATCACGGCCGAACAGCAAAAAATTAAGATTATGGTAATTAACTTTCTCATTTCACTAATTTACTAAAAAATGCTGACCGTAATTGAAAACATCTAAAACCTGGTGCTATGTTCGTTTTCAAAGGTAGCCTTGAGTATTACATTTGGATCAGGGCAGTTGTTTAGATATTTTTCTCTTTCACTAAACTTACACACGCCCTGGTAATCGCCTTTTAAGCCGTACATGTTCTGTATAATTTGAAAATGGAGGTGTGGAGGCCAGCCACCATTTTCTTTTTGAATGCCAAATTCAGCAAATTTTGCACCTTTTGAAATGAACTGTCCGGGTTCAAGCCCTTTCAAAGAAGCGGCGCTTAAATGGCCATAAAGTGCATTAAATGTCAATCCATCAATTTCATAAGCCAGAATGATGGTAGCACCATAATCACCAAAATGATAGTTATTTGCAAAACTGTGCACCCGGGCATCATAGAAATTGTATACAGGCGTTCCGCTTGGTCCCCAGATATCAACACCTAAATGTAGGCGGCGGGGTTCTTCCTCCGTATCAAAATGAGTGCTTCTGGAATAAATGGTTCGATGTTCATCATATCCGCCAATTCCATAACAAGCACCGCTATCTTTTAATTTCTGATTAATGAAATTGCTGAACAAATCCGTGTCATCTAAAATTTCATCAGTTAATTCTTTGTTATTGGATGTAAAATCCAGCGGTAGAAGTTTGTCCTTTGTGGGATCAAAATCTACAACTTTTCCTATTGCTGGTGTATTTGAATAAATAATTTGCTCGAAGGGTTTCATTAACGAATTAATTGAAAATATAAACGTAATTATAAATATAATGAGATAATGCTCCGCCAATTACGAATAAATGCCAAAGCTCATGGCTGTGCATCCATCGGTACATTTGTTTATCCTTGGCATAATAATAAGTTCCTCCAATGTAAAATAAACCTCCAAAAAGCAACCAGAAAATTGCTCCAATGGGCAAGGTGCCCAGCATTTTTTGCAATAATGGAACAATCAGGCATCCCATCAAAATGTAAATGGAAAGTGAGATAGCTGTGCTTTTTAATTTGTTGAAGATTTTTAGCAGACAACCCGTAATGGCTATGATCCACACAATGGCAAATAATCCCCAGCTTAACCAGCCATCAAATACCAACAAAGCTGTAGGTGTATAGGAGCCGGCGATCATGAGGTAAATACAGCAATGATCAAATTTTTGCCAAAAGCGTATTCCATAATCCGTTGCCGGATAACCATGATAGATTGCGCTTACGCCAAATAAAATGAAAGTCGCAATGCTATATATCCACGCAGCAGTAAATTCAATTGGAGTATTACATTTTTCAAGCAAAAAATAACCCGCCGGTATCGCTACCAATGCGGGTATAAAATGCGTAAAGAAGTTTACGGGTTCTCTTAATTTCCTCACGGTTATTATTCTTCGCCCTCTTCTTTTTGTCTCGGTTCTTTTGCTATTTTATCGAACAGATGATCCATGCGTTCTACATATTCATTTGTATCATCTACAAAAAATGTAAGTTCTGGCACCACCCTAACCTGATGGCGAATTCTCGCCCCTAATTTATACCTGATCTCGCCAGCATGAGCGTTTACCGTATTAATGGAAAGCGTTGTATTGTTTGTGTTGAAAAAACTCAAATATACCTTTGCCACCGCCAAATCTGGCGATACGCGTACGCGGGTAATGGTAACCAATGTATTTGGCAAGAATGCAGCACCCTCACGCTGAAAAACCTGTGCTAACTCCTCTTGTAGTACTCCTGCAAATTTTTGCTGACGTTTACTTTCCATAAATCTTATTTTTCGTTATTGCGAGGCATGAAGCAATCTTATCTTAAGGAGATTGCTTCGTACCTCGCAATGACGGTTTATTTACTAATATAATAAATTACTATCGTAAGGATATCTGGCAATATGTGCCGCCTTTACCTTATCGTATAACAAATTTTTAAACTCTTCTATATTTTCTTTTTCTGTTGCTGAAATGAACAAAACAGGTACTTTTCCATGACTCATCCAGCTTTTCTTAAATTCATCAATGCTCAGTTTACCATCGTCATCCTCATCTTCAACCTCTGGTGAAACGTATGCATCAATTTTGTTAAACACTAAAATCATGTCTTTATCAATGGCGCCAATATCTTTCAATGTTTCATTAACCGTATTAATCTGGTCTTCGAAATTTGGATGCGATACATCAACTACGTGAATTAATAAATCTGCTTCGCGAACTTCATCCAGTGTAGATTTAAAACACTCCACCAAATGATGGGGCAGTTTGCGAATAAAACCAACGGTATCTGAGAGTAAGAAAGGCAAATTTTCAATTACTACTTTTCGTACGGTTGTATCCAAGGTAGCAAACAGTTTATTCTCCGCAAATACTTCCGATTTTGAAAGCATGTTCATAATGGTTGATTTGCCTACGTTGGTATAACCAACCAAAGCTACACGAATTAGTTGACCACGGTTTTTACGCTGCGTTTCATTTTGTCTGTCGATATTTCTTAAACGCTCTTTAAGCAATGAGATTTTATTTAAAATGATACGTCTATCACTTTCAATCTGCGTTTCCCCAGGTCCACGCATTCCAATACCACCTTTCTGGCGCTCTAAGTGAGTCCACATACCCGTTAAACGTGGCAGTACGTATTGTAATTGGGCCAGTTCTACCTGAGTTTTCGCCTGAGCGGTTTGTGCTCTGCTGGCAAAAATATCCAGGATCAGGTTGCTTCGATCTAGCACTTTAACGCCCAATTCACGATCGATATTTCGCAATTGTGAAGGTGATAACTCATCGTCAAAAACAACGGTATCAATTTCTTCCGATTTAACGTAAGCTTTAATTTCTTCTAATTTTCCCGTACCTACAAAAGTTGCACGTTCAGGCTTAAGCATTTTTTGAGTAAACACCTTTTCTACTTTTCCTCCCGCTGTATCAACTAGAAAAGCTAATTCATCTAAATATTCTTTTGTTTGCTCATCCTTTTCGCCTGGCGTAACTACTCCAACCAAAACGGCTCGTTCCTGCTTAATCGCAGTATCATAAAATTTCTGTTTTCCCATGTAATATGTACAAACTTAGATAAATTGCCAGTAATTATAGTAGCAAGAAAGCAATTTTATCGAACGGGCAGTATGCTATAATTAATTATTTCGGTTAGAAAGTTGATTGCTTATTAAAATAACATTACACTTTTGATTTTTGTTTGTGGCTTGTTTTGAACTCCATTAATAAATTATAGATTAGAACTTTGTTTATAATCGGCATTCGACTATGGATTTTTTCAACACCCACAGTATCTTTTTCACCGTCTTAGGTTACCCAATGAGTTACCTGGAGTTTTTTGCCGTAGTAACGGGTGTTCTTTCTGTCATCCTCTCGGCTAAAGCGAGCATTTGGAGCTGGCCCGTAGGAATTGTAAATGTGTTTCTATCGGCTTTTTTCTATTACCAAATTCAGCTTTATCCTGATATGTTTTTAATGGCTTTCTTTTTTGTAACCAATATTTTAGGCTGGTGGCGATGGGCTAACCCAAAGCCTGAAGAAGAAGACAAGAGAAAGGAATTGAAGGTGAGTTTTATGCCCAGAAAGCAATTTTATACCTGGCTTTTAATCGGCATTGCCGGAACAATACTGATAGGCGCTTTGGCGAGTCAGTTGCACAACTGGTTCCCAATGTTGTTTAATTTACCAAGTGCATATCCTTTTGTAGATTCTTTTATTTTAGTGATGAGCGTAATTACTACTTTTTTGATGATACAGAAGCGAATTGAATGCTGGATCATTTGGCTAATGATTGACATAGTAGCCACCTATTTGTATTTTTTAAAAGGAGCGATGTTTTTTGGTGTGGAATATATCGTTTTCACCATTATTGCCGCTTTTGCTTTGTGGAACTGGATGAAGGAATACAAAAGTTATGATAAAGCCGCATGAAGAGAGGGCTCGTAATCGGAAAGTTTCTGCCTATCCATAATGGGCATATTTCGCTTATTAACTTTGCCGCTTCACAGTGTGATGAACTTATTATTTCGATGAGTTTTACACCTAATGATCCCATTGAGGCCAAATTACGTTTTAGCTGGATTGAGGAAATTTTTAAAGATGAACCCAAAATAAAATCTGCAATTATTTGTGATGATTTTGATGATGAAAAGCTCATGCTTGAACCCCGAACAAAGATTTGGGCGACACGCATGAAAGAAGTTTATCCTAAAATTGACGTCCTTATCAGCTCGGAAGAATATGGAGAGCCCTTTGCGTTAAACATGAAGGCCAGGCATATTTTATTTGATTTAAAGAGAAACAAAACCCCTGTTTCTGCCACGATGATCCGCAATTTTCCTTTCAGATTTTGGGAATATATTCCCGATGTAGTTAAACCTCATTTTGTAAAACGTATTTGCTTTTACGGTCCGGAAAGTACAGGGAAATCGACATTGGCTGAAAAGATGGCTTCCTATTATCAAACTGAATTTGTTCCGGAAGTAGCTAGAGAACTGATCACTTCAAATGATATTTCAGTTGATGACATTATTAAAATAGGAAAAGCACAAACTCAAAGGGTAAAGGATAAAACCAAAATTTCCAACAAAATCCTTTTTTGTGATACAGATTTGATCACCACTCAAATTTATTCAAAGCTATATTTAAATGTAATACCTGAAATTTTAAGCAGGCTCGAAAACGAAATTGTATATGACGTATATTTTTTGCTCGATATTGATGTAGCGTGGATTGCTGATGATCTTCGGGATTTCGGTGATAAAAGATTAGAAATGTTTCACCTTTTCAAAGCTGAACTGGAAAGACGTAAGATAAGTTACATTTTGATTAGCGGAGATTATAACAACAGAGAAGAAAAGGTAAAAGCAATAGTTGATTTAATTCTGGAGGAATAATTACAGACGTTAGAAATAAATGAGCTTAAATACTAATCTACATCAAATTGAAATTCACCTGGGGTTGGCAAGATTAAATCAAGTTGTGAAATATCTCCATCTACAAACCATTTTACAATTTCAGGCAAATCTTGACTTGAAATTTCACTTGAGTGTCTTGCATCCCAAACCTTTGTGTGTTCGCGTTTGGTAAGGAGTTTTGTAAACCAGCCCGCTTTCTCCAAACTATACCAGGAAAAAGTTACAATCAGGCTCAAGTTCTCTTCCAGTAAATTTCGCTCATCAATATAATTGCAGGAAACATCTAAGTTACGTTTGTTTTCTGGATCTGAAATATCTAAAAACCAATAGTCTTCATAAGGAATATATTCGCTACTCCGGTATGCGTGGTAATAATTTTTCCATTCTTGCAACCAATCAATTTCTTTACAGTATTTAATTACTTCCAATCCGTTTCGGTTTTGCAATTCAGTTTTTTTTCCTAAAGAAGATAAAAATTCAATGTTGAACATCATTTGATTAAATAAGCGTTAAATAAAATTAGCAGAAATCTTTGAATCAGCATGAAAACCAGCTAAAATCTCCATGCACTAGACCGTGACTTAAAACTTTTAACTCATAACTTTCAAATTTTTCTCTTCAACTGTTTGATAATAAAAGTATTCTATCTATCTTTGCAGTCCCAAATTGAATGGGAATAATAAATTGTTTAATAAATTAAATACAAGCAAGTGAATACGTTAAGTTACAAAACTGTCTCGGCCAATGCGAAAACTGTTAACAAACAGTGGATTGTTGTTGATGCGCAAGGCGAGATTTTGGGGCGCTTGTCATCGAAGATCGCTATGATCATCCGTGGTAAAAACAAGCCTGAGTACACCCCACACGTAGATTGCGGAGATAACGTGATTGTTATCAATGCAGACAAGGTTAAATTGACAGGAAACAAATTCAGCGAAAAGCAATATGTTTCTTATACTGGTTATCCAGGTGGTCAACGTTTTATTTCTCCTAAGGAGTTAATGGCGAAACACCCTCAACGTGTAATCGAGAAAGCGGTACGTGGTATGTTACCGAAAACTAAATTGGGTAAAAAACTTTACACCAATCTTTTTGTGTATGCAGGTGAAACTCACCCTCATGCAGCTCAATCTCCAAAAACCATTAAACTTTAAGAAATGTCAGTTACTAACACTTCAGGAAGAAGAAAAACAGCTGTTGCACGTATCTACTTAAAAGATGGTGCTGGCGCAATTACCGTTAACGGTAAAGATCACAAAGAATATTTCCCAACTTTACCTTTGCAATATATCGTAAACCAAAGTTTAGAAGTTTCTGAGCTTACAGGTCGTTATGATATTACTGTAAACGTTCAAGGTGGTGGAGTAAAAGGACAAGCAGAAGCTGTTCGTTTAGCTATTGCTAAAGCGATTGTTGAACTAGATGCGGAGAAAAAACCTGCATTACGTGCTAAAGGCCTAATGACGCGTGATATGCGTATGGTTGAGCGTAAGAAACCAGGACGTGCTAAAGCTCGTAAGAAATTCCAATTCAGTAAACGTTAATCACAGGAGGCAAAGACAATGGCAAGAACAACTTATCAAGACTTATTGGATGCAGGTGTACACTTTGGTCACCTTACCCGTAAATGGAATCCAAAAATGGCTCCTTACATTTTCATGGAGCGTAATGGAATTCACATTATAGATTTAAATAAAACTTTAACTAAAACTGAAGAAGCTGCGGCTGCGATTAAACAAATCGTAAAATCAGGACGTAAAGTATTATTTGTTTCAACAAAAAAACAAGCTAAAGGAATCGTAGCTGAGCAAGCTAAAAAAGTAAACATGCCTTTCGTAACTGAACGTTGGTTAGGTGGTATGTTAACTAACTTTGCTACAGTTCGTAAGTCAATCAAAAAGATGTCTAACATCGATAAAATGACTAAAGACGGTACTTATGCGATCTTATCTAAAAAAGAGCGTTTAATGATTCAGCGTGAGCGTATTAAATTAGAATCACTTTTAGGTGGTATTGCTGATTTAAACCGTTTACCTGCAGCTTTATTCTTAATTGATGTTAAGAAAGAGCACATCGCAGTAACTGAAGCGTTAAAATTAAACATCCCAACTTTTGCGATGGTTGATACAAACTCTGATCCTTCAAACATCGATTTCCCAATTCCGGCGAATGATGATGCTACAAAATCTATCTCTTTAATTACTGATGTAATTATCAAAGCGATTGAAGAAGGTTTAGATGAGCGTAAACGCGAAAAAGATGATGAGGCAGAAAAAGAAGCAGTAGCTGCTAAAGCTGCGGCTGATGCGCCAGAGGTTAAAGAACCAAGACGCAAGAAAGCTGCTGAAGCAGAAGTTGAAGCATCTTCATCAGAAGAAACTAAAACAGAAGAATAATTTAAGTTATGAGTTATAGGTTATTGGTTGTAGGTAAATCCCGCAACCTGTAACCTGTAACTTTTAACATTTTAAGGAACTTATAAATTTTTAAAAATGTCTACAGTACAAATTACTGCCGCAGATGTAAATAAACTACGCCAACAAACTGGCGCTGGTATGATGGATTGCAAAAAAGCTTTAGTTGAAGCTAATGGCGATTTCGAAGCTGCTGTTGATTTATTGCGTAAAAAAGGTCAAAAAGTATCTGCCGCTCGTTCTGGCAATGCTACTTCTGAAGGTTTGGTATCAATCGCTGTTTCAGCAGATGGTACAAACGGCAAATTAGTTGCTTTAGCTTGCGAAACTGAGCCAGTTTCTAAAGTTGAGGATTTCCGTAATTTAGCTCAGGCTGTTTTAGCTGCTGCAGTAGCTAACAACCCTGCTACTATCGAAGAATTATCAGCTATCGCTTTAGAAGATGGACGTACGGTTGCGGAAACCATCACTGAACTTACTGGTAAAATCGGAGAGAAAATCGTTATTCAGGAATATGCAAATGTTTCTGGTGAGAAAATCGTTTCTTACATCCACTCTAACGGTAAAATGGGTGTATTGGTAGTATTTGAAGGTGCTAACGGTGCAGATATTACTGAAGCTGGTAAAGATGTGGCAATGCAAATTGCTGCAATGAACCCGGTTGCTGTTGATAAAGACGGTGTTGATCCTGCTACTATCGAACGTGAAATCGAAATTGCTAAAGACGTTATCCGTCAAGAAGGCAAACCAGAAGAAATGGTTGAGAAAATCGCTGCTGGTAAATTGAACAAATTCTACAAAGACAGTACTTTATTAAACCAAGAGTTTGTTAAAGACGGTTCTATGGATGTTCGTAAATTCTTAGATAGCACTGCTAAAGGCTTAACTGTAACAGCTTTCAAACGTGTTCAACTAGGTGCATAAGCACATATAAAATTATAGAAAACCGCCCGATGTATATCAGGGCGGTTTTTTTATGCTTATTATTTTTTAGAAAACGAAAGGTATGTTATCCTTCGGAAACTGCAGCCCCGCTATTATTTCAATCTTTTTGGCTTCATTTTTTTTTCCTACATCGTCATTGCGATTAGAAACGACGTGGCAATCTATTATGACAGTGCAACAAAAAGTATTTCCACGCTATCGGGTTTATGATTGCAGTTTCTGCATAAACACCAAAATTTCGCTACCAACTTAGTAAATTAGGCCCATTAAAAATAAATCTATGCTAAATCTATCAAACACAAAATTTTACCTGAACGATTGGTTACAAGAAGGAAAAAGCATAAATATTCAGGATGGTAAAATCGTATCAATAGAAAATTCAGAATCTAAAAATTCATCTGATGTGTTGGTTGTTCCGGGTTTTATTGATTTACAAATATACGGTGCTTGTGGAAGATTGTTTTCTGCAGAACCAACGCTTGAATCTTTGGCGATCATGGAAGATGATTTGCTAAAAAGGGGAACAACAGGCTTCCTGGCCTGTATGGCAACCAATACGCCGGAAGTTTTCAATGCCTGTATTGCCACGGCAAAACAATATCGCCAGCAGGCGAGAAACTTTTTGGGTTTACATTTGGAAGGTCCATTTTTGAACCCTAAACGTTTAGGCGCTCATGTGCCGGAATTTGTGCGACGGGCAACATTAGATGAAATAAAAGCATTATTGGATTTTGGTGATGGTGTGATTAAAATGATGACCATTGCGCCCGAGTGCAATGATGATGAAGTGATTCAATATTTGCTTGATCATGGCGTTTTGGTTTCACTTGGGCATAGTAACGCTACTTTTGAACAGGCTACTTCAGCATACAATAGTGGCATCCAAACCACAACACATTTATTCAATGCCATGAGTCCGGTTCACCACCGTGAACCGGGTATTCCAACGGCGGTTTTTAACCATGATCGGGCAATGGCAAGTATTATCGCCGATGGCCAGCATGTTGATTTTGAAGTGGTAAAATTTGCGAAGAAACTATTAAAAGAACGTTTATTCTTAATTACCGATGCCGTTACAGAATGCGCATCCGGACCTTATCAACACGTGAAAAATGGCGATAAATTTGTAATGCCCGACGGAACATTATCAGGCTCGTCGTTGACGATGTTAAAAGCGGTTAAAAATTGCGTAACGCATTGTGAGATCGAGTTATGCGAAGCGATTAACATGGCCACTAAATATCCCGCCCGGCTTATCGGTCTTGAGCATTTAACATCGGGCATTGCAGCCGGAAGTGAAGCCAATATTTTGATTTTGGACGAAGCATTAAATTTAAAGTCGACTATTTTTAAGGGCGAACAAATATCAATCTAAATATTTACATCATTTGTTTAAAAGCATAGCCAGGTATTAAAAAAATGTTAATATTTTTGAAGTCATGAAATACAAACGCATCCTACTAAAGCTTAGCGGCGAATCGCTAATGGGCGATAAACAATATGGTATTGATAATGAACGCGTTAAGCAGTACGCTGAAGATATCAAGGCCGTTCACGATAAAGGTTTGGAAATTGCAATCGTAATTGGTGGTGGAAATATTTTCAGAGGCCTAAGCGCCGAGAAAAGCGGGATGGATAGGGCACAAGCAGATTACATGGGGATGTTGGCAACGGTAATCAACTCAATGGCGTTACAAGATGCCCTGGAGAAAGTGGGTATTAAAACCCGTTTACTCACTGCGATTAAAATGGAACAGATTTGTGAACCGTTTATTCGTAGAAGAGCAGTTCGTCACTTAGAAAAAGGGCGTGTAGTCATTTTTGGCGCTGGAACCGGCAACCCTTACTTCACTACCGATTCTGCAGCTGCACTAAGAGCAATTGAAATTAAAGCTGATGCCGTACTAAAAGGAACACGCGTTGATGGAATTTATACTGCAGATCCTGAAAAAGACCCCTTGGCAACTAAATATGAAGAAATTTCATTCAAAGAAGTTTATGCTAAAGGTTTGAATGTAATGGACATGACTGCTTTTACGCTTTGTGAGGAAAACCAGGTGCCAATTATTGTGTTTGATATGAACAAACATGGTAATTTTATGAAAATTGCCAATGGTGAGCCAATTGGTACTTTGGTTAAATAACCTTTAGAAAAATATTATTTTTGTAGAAATACACACATTATGAACGAACTCATACAATTGCAATTAATGGATGCTCAATCTTCGATGGATAAGGCAATCGATCATTGTGAATCAGAATTAACGAAAATTAGAGCCGGTAAAGCATCAGCAGGTATGCTCGATGGTATTTTTGTAGATTATTATGGCGCTTCTACAGCGCTGGCTCAAGTAGCGAGTATCAACACGCCTGATGCCAGATCTATTGTGATCCAGCCTTGGGAAAAATCGCTTTTAACAACTATTGAAAAAGCGATACAAGTTGCGAATATTGGTATCAATCCACAAAATGATGGAATTGTGATCCGTTTGGTGGTACCTCCACTAACTGAAGAACGTAGAAAGGATTTAGTTAAAAAGGTAAAAGAAGAAGCTGAACGCGGAAGAGTTACGGTTCGTAACATCCGTAAAGATGCCAATACCAAAATTCAAAAATTAAAAGGTGATGGTGTTTCTGATGATGAAATTAAAACCGGTGAAGCAGAAGTTCAGAAATTAACCGATGCTTACATTGTAAAGGTTGATAAACATGCAGAAGCTAAAGAAAAAGATGTAATGACGGTTTAATACCATTATTAACATACCAAAGAGGAATAGGCAAATACTTATTCCTCTTTTTTTTATCCTAACTTTTTCCGCTCCGTAGATTCTCTAATATTTAGACTCGTGGAGAGAACCACCTGTTTAAAATGTTTACTGCTATCGTTCGCATTAAGTTTAGATAATAATATTTTCATCAAATTTTCAGCAATTTCCTGCACGGGCTGAGCAATAGCGGTGATAGCAGGTTTATAAAATTCAAGCAATTCGAAATCATCAAAAGATACTAAAGCAAGTTTTGGAGCTAAACCATTAACTTCCATTTGTTTGAAGGTTCTTAAGCCATCCAAACAAATGTAATTCGCGGCAAAAATAACCGCATCAAGTTGTTTTTCGCTTTCGAAAAAACTCGTCATCTGCGCTATCGAACCCAGATCTGCATTTCGGTATTTAATTTTTTTAACTTTTAATGGTAGATCGTGCTTCTTAATTGCCCGCTCATATCCAATTTCGCGATCTACCATCTGTTGCAAGTCAGTATCAAGCGTAATGAAGCCGATATTTTTATAGCCATTATTGATTAGATGCTGTGTGGCATTGTATGTACCTTCAATATTATCAATCACTACGTAATCGGTTTCCAGGTCGGGCACATAACGATCGAATAATACCACAGGAACATTCGTTTGAATCAGGTTTTTGATTTCCTGTTCCAGTCCCTCTGGCAAAGCCATAATATATGCGTCTACATGCCTGTCTCTAAAAATCTGGAGTAGCTCAACCGCTTTATTGTGATTGTTATGCGTACTGCTAAATAAAATTTTATATCCGCTTTCTGAAGCTTTCTGATCCAAAAAATGTGCAATGCTGGAAAAAAAAGGCTCGGATATATCATCCACTAAGAAGCCAATTACATTTGTTTTACCTGTTCGCAAACTTTTAGCGAGGGTATTGGGTTGATAACCCCATTTCTCAACAAGATCGAGTACTTTTTTGGTAAGTGTTTTACTGATGTTTTTCTCCTTAGCCTTACCGTTGATTACGAATGATACTGTGGTAATGGATATATTCAATTCATTCGCAATATCTTTTATCTGGATTTTTTTCTTCATTAATAGCGCTACACATTCAACAACCGGAAATATAGGAATTATTTGAGTAAAATCAGATAAGAAATAGGTTAGCTGCGATTCGTGCTTTTTGAAATAAGCTTAAAAAGAAAAAGAGCAACCTATCCAGGATTGCTCAATTAACTAACTTATTATTCATAAAAAATGCTGTTGGGGAAGGAGTCGAACCTTCAAGGGGTAGTTAGCTACAGTTCAAAAAATTAATTGTGGTCAACCCAATAAACTGCGTTTGTCCCATTATTCCCCACCACCGAGACAAGGAGGCGTGTCTGCCAATTTCACCACCCAACATTTTAGTCCTTAGTCTGAAGTCTTTAATCCATAGTCTAATCATGACTTCAGACTAAGGACTCCAGACTAAGCTGCTGTAGGGGAAGGAATCGAACCTTCAAGGAGTGGTTAGCCATTGCTGGTTTTCCCATTATTCTCCGCCACCGAGACAAGGAGGTGTGTCTGCCTGTTTCACCACCCTACATTATGTTAAACAATTTGTTAAAGAACGTTCCCTTTTTGTTAATTGCTTGATACAAATGTAAAAGAACATTCAATACCTTGCAAATATTTTAAACATTTAATTTTATTTTTATAATATTGATAAATATTTGTAAATTCGCTTATCATAATTCAAAAATATGCTTAAAAAAGACAATTCCAATTTAGAAATTGACAACCTCGACATCGACATATTAAAACAATTGATGCAGGATGCCACAAAGCCATATACTGAAATTGCAAAGGATTTAATCGTTTCCGGAGGTACAATCCACGTCAGGATGAAGAAATTGCAGGAAATGGGTATTATCAAGGGATCTCATCTCATTATCGATCCGCAAAAGGCCGGTTATGACATCTGTGCGTTTTTAGGTATTTATCTGGAGAAGGGAATTCAGTATAAAGATGCTGTGGCGCAATTGAGTAAAATCAGAGAGGTAGTTGAGCTTCACTATACCACCGGATCTTACAGTATGTTCGCAAAGATTATCTGTAGAGATACCAATCATTTGCGACATGTGCTAAATGAAGAAATTCAGGCTGTGAATGGAATTCAACGTACGGAAACTTTAATTTCGCTTGAAGAAAGCATTAA
The DNA here is from genome assembly GCF_000258495.1 of Pedobacter agri PB92. Taxonomy (GTDB): domain Bacteria; phylum Bacteroidota; class Bacteroidia; order Sphingobacteriales; family Sphingobacteriaceae; genus Pedobacter; species Pedobacter agri. Next base: position 1,802 of record NZ_AJLG01000111.1, on the reverse strand, counting down.
AAGGCAGATTGAACTGGGGTAAGCGTGGGAAGTGGAAAGTTCAAAGTTGAAAGTGGAGAGTGCAGAGTTGAAAGAGTAAAGACTAAAGTTAACAGAAGAAATACCGAAACTTCAAAATTTAGGCGATTGAACTTTTAATATTTGTATAATAATTTTTTATTAGACCCGATTGCAGTGAGCACGAAGCCACAGCTTTTTCTGCTGTGAGCGGAGTAAAACGGAAAGCGGGTGCAAACGTTAATAGGTGCGGAGAAACCTGCTCTGCAACAATTATTTCAGTAACTGGTAAGCGATTAAGGCTGCAACATAAGCCATTGCCGTCATGTAACTAAGCTGAATAATGGGCCATTTCCAACCTTTTGTTTCGCGGTAAACGATGGCTACGGTACTCATACACTGCATGGCAAAGGCGTAAAAGAGCATGAGCGAAATTCCGGTTGCAAAGGTATAAACCGGCAAACCCGTTTTGCTGTTTACCGAGGCCTCCATGCGCTCGCGGATGGTTGAGGTATCTTCATCGCCACCGTCTACGCTATAAATGGTAGCCATAGTACCCACAAATGCTTCTCGGGCAGCGAAGGAAGTGATTAGGCCGATGCCAATTTTCCAATCGTAACCCAGCGGACGGATGGCTGGCTCAATCCAATGCCCTAAAATGCCAACATAGGAGTTTTCTAACTTTTCTGTCGCGATAAGCGTTTCGATATGCGCCGTATTTCTGGTAGTATCAGCTAATGCAGAAGCATATTTTTTATCGATATTTTCAAAACGATCGCCTGGACCAAAGGTAGCCATTACCCAAAGGATGATGGAAATGGCGATGATCACTTTACCGGCTTCGATGATGAAGGTTTTCGATTTCTCATACATGGTGTAGAAAACGTTTTTCCATCTTGGCATGCGATAGATCGGTAACTCCATAATGAAGTAAGAACGTTCTTTGGTTTTAATGATGAACTTCATTACCCAGGCCACAAGGACAGCAGCAACAATTCCAACCAGATACATCACCATTAATGCTAAGCCCTGCATATTGAAAATGCCAAAAAGGTTTTCGGAAGGTATAATCAGCGAAATGATCAGGATATAAACAGGAAGCCTTGCCGAACAACTGATTAATGGTGTAACCATGATGGTAATCATCCTGTCTTTCCAGTTTTCGATATTTCTGGCAGCCATAATTGAGGGTACCGCACAAGCTAAGCTTCCGATCATTGGCACTACCGATTTACCATTTAAGCCTACTTTGCTCATGATTTTATCCATCATGAAAGTAACCCTCGCCATGTAACCGGTATCTTCTAAAATTGAAATGAAGGCAAATAATATCGCAATTTGAGGAATAAAAACAAAGATCCCGCCGAGACCAGCGATAACGCCATCTAAAAGCAAATCGGTTAACATGCCTGCCGGGAGATATTCATGCCCCATTTCAGTTACAAAGCCAAACCCTCCCTCAATCCAATCCATTGGGTACGATGACCAGGCGAAAATAGCGTTGAAGATGATGAAAAGGATAAGCAGGAAAATCGCAAAACCCCAAACTTTATGGGTTAGTATCGCATCCAGTTTATCGCTAAAAGAGAATTTCTGTGCTCTGCCGCTATCGGTTACTACATCAGCTAAAAGTTTACTTAAGTGCTGGTAGCGAACTACAGTTTCTGCCGCCTGAACTTTAGAAGATTCAAACTTGTGTGATTGTTCAATCTGCTCAATTTCTTCCTGCTCCTGATTAGAAAAGAAATTTAAATACTCGTGCTGGTGCAAAACCTGCAAAGCATAATAATCGTTATCTGAATTTA
>NZ_AJLG01000110.1 GCF_000258495.1 Pedobacter agri PB92 | reverse complement strand
GCAGAAGACGCGAAAAATACTCCAGATGGGGATCAAAAAATTACCATGCCAAATGGTATACCCGGAACGATAAAAATTACCGGAATAGAAACAAGCACAACCTATTTGGGTTCGGAAATTAAGCTGCCAACCGATGCCATAAAAACCACCAGAAAAGATCTTGATAAACTAAAGGCAGCCCGTGATAAAGATCCACAAGGCTTTATGCAGGCACAAATGGCAGCAAACGGTATTCAAGGAACATTTAAAAGAAGCGTATCAACACCTACTGGTCAGCCAATAGTAAAACGCCTAATCAACAATCCTATAGAACTTCCTGAGAAAAAATGAGAAAAGCTATTTTAATCAGCATGCTGCTTTTTTGGGGGATCACATTTGTTTTTGCTCAAAAAGCAATTAAGGGTACCGTGAGAGATGCTGCAGGTAAAGGCATTGAATCTGTAAATGTAAATCTGAAAGATAGCGAAGGGAACATCATCAGCTTTACCAGAACAAATAAAGATGGGATATTTAATCTTCCTGTTAAAAACGATCAAGTTACCGGTTACAAAATTGAAGCTTCGAGTATCGGTTATAAAAAGCAATCCATTTCCATCTTGGATGTAGGTAAAAGTCAGGATTTGACCTTAGCTCCTAGTGAAACGAGTTTGGAAACGGTAACGGTAAAAAACCGCCCTTTATTAACTTCCAAAGGCGATACCTTAAATTATAGAACTGCTGATTTTGCCGATAAACAAGATCGGAGCATTGGCGATGTACTTAAAAAAATGCCTGGAATTGAGGTGGCAGAAAATGGCAAAATCAGCTACAATGGTAAATCCATTTCTAATTTATATGTAGATGGCGATAATTTGCTTGATGATAAGTATAACATCGGTACAAAAAGCATTCCTCAAGGCGCTGTTGACAAAGTGCAGGTTATCCAAAATGACCAGCCCATTAAAATGATGCGTAAAAATAATATCAGCGATGATGTTGCTTTGAACCTGGTTATTAAAGATGATGCAAAACTCAAGGTAATGGGCGACGCAACAGTTGGTGCTGGAACGCCAAATCGTTTTGATGAAAACCTGACGGCCATGCTGTTTAACAAAAAGCTAAAATTCATCAACAACATTAAAGGAAATAACATAGGCAATGACCCTGGCATTGATTTAACCTCACATAATTTAGCTGATTATTTGAAACGTTTAGACAACAATAAGCCTAGTGGTTTATTGTCTACCGGCGCAGCTGGCGTACCTTCTCTTCCACAAAACAGGTATTTATTCAATAAAGCGGGTGTAGTTAATTTAAATAACTTATTCAAGTTTAATCAGGATTTGCAACTGAGGGCGAATATTTCTTATCTATTTGATGAACGGAGGCAACAATACAATAAATTTTCGCAAACTTATTTAGCAGATCAAACCATTAGTTATGCCGAATTTCAAAATAATGAAGTTAATCCACAAAAATTAAGAGCCCAGTTTAACTTAAATAAAAATGCAGAGCATGATTACTTTAACAATAATTTCATTTTGGATTACACACCTTTCAAAACCAATTCAGCATTCGCCATCAACAACGTGGCCGCAAGTCAGGTTTTAAAACAGGAAACTTTCGATATTTCAAATGAGTTCAATTATCGGAAGAAATTAAAATCAGAAAATGTAATCTTACTATATTCCTATTTGAACAGAACTTCGCAACCTGAAAATTTGAATATTTCACCGGGTTTAAATGCTGATATTCTGAACAACGGCAATAGTTACTTAGGTTTGAGCCAATACATTAAATTACCCACCTGGTACACGAATAATTATGCATCTTTTGCCTTTTTAGATGGTGGTTTTGCCCAAACCTATAAGACTGGATTTAATCTTCAGCAGCAAAACTTAAACTCTGAGCTTTACCGCATCCAGAACGATTTAAGCTCTGAACTGGTTTCGGAACGTACCGTGAATGATCTCAATTGGTTTAAAGGAAGAGTTTATGCCGACGCCACTTACGAATATACCAATGATAAGTTAAAAGCTGGCTTGAGTTTACCTGTAAGTTACAACCACATCAATTATAACGATCCTGTAAATACGCTAGATAATAGCTTAAATAAACTATTTTTAAACCCATCATTGAATATCAAATATCAAACGGGGATAGAAAATTATGTTTCGGCGAACTACTTTTATAAAAATGATCTGGGGGGAATTGATGATGTTTATCGCGGAACAGTTTTAAAAATTACCGTTCGTTATTTGCAAACAACGCCCCAATTTCTGAATCGAAAACGCATAGCTTTAGAGGAGAATTTAATTTTAGGAAAGCAATGCAGATGTTTTTTTTCAATGCATCAGCCAATTACAGCAATACCGAACTTAATACCATTTCATCTTTTAGCCTGAGTAATAATATTCAGCAAAGAATTGTCTTGCCGTTGGAAAACCATATTAAAAACTTATCAGCAAGTGCAAACGCAAGCAAATATTTGTTTGCATTGAAAAGTACTATCACAGCAGGCGTAAATTTTTCGCAAAGCAAATATAGCCAACTTCAAAACGGTGAACTTTTACCATTTAATACCAAAACGATTTCATACAAAGCCGCTATTGAGGCCAAGCTTACCAATTTCATCAACTGGTCGTATGGTGCCACTTATGCTGTGACCAATAATCGGGCAGATGTTGCAGATGCAATTAACACAAGTTTTCGACAATTAAGACAACAATCTACATTGGCTATTACCACAGTGCAAAATGTATATCTCAATCTGTCAGCGGAGCATTTATTTACGCACCAGGCGAATCAGCCAAATCTGAAATATCTATTTGCTGATGCAAATGTGAAATATAAATTGCTAAAGATTAAAACTGATCTGGAGTTTGGAATGACCAACCTCGCCAATATCAAACAATTCGACGCGATTTATCTATCAGCAAATGCGTTAACAACAGGGACATATTTAATTCCTGGAAGAGTAGCCATGCTTAAAGCGACATTCAACTTTTAAAATGAAATACAGTAATGAGAATTAAAGAAATTCATCATTGCGATTAAAGCAAATACCTAGAAATTACATGGTAGAAATCTTTGAACCAAACATAAGCTCAAAGATTTCTACCCTTTGATTGGATAAAGATTTAGTAGAAAGTAAATTACGGCTTAGTTCTAATATGAATGGCACCTTCATCACCTTTTACAATCTCAATATTTGAAATCTTGTTAACATCAAGGTTTTTGATATCAGCATTAGACACCTTTTCTCCATCAACATAATAATTGATTTTATTAGATAGACTAGTAATTACTTCTGTACTATTTTCGCTGCCGGATAATTTTTTATGGGCTTTTATCAATACTACATTATTAATAGTGCCTCTGATAGGCTTATCCGCCTGTTTTGAATTTGCGTCTCTTAAAAATACACCCATTGTTGCGTGATCGATCTTCAGGGTATCTTTGACAGTAAATCGCTGTACAATGGCTTTCCTTTCCGCAATTGCATTGGTTTTCAAATCAATTACCTGACCAACGAGCTTATTCAATTCATTTGAGATAGATTGATGCGTGGTATCCGAAGTTTCAAATTGTGTTTTAAAAATAAAAGTCATTTTTTTAACTGAATCGATACCTTTTTTTTGCTGCCGGGAAGCGACAATTTTAACTTTCTTTCTGGCTTTCGCGGGCTTAATGATGGCAGATCTGGTATCACTATTCGGTAGCGTAATCTCAAGCACATCGGTTAAAGGCGCTATCGTTTTCTGAACATTTTTCTTATCGATGGTAAAGGCTAGTGTTACAAAAATTAAAACCGGTAACACCAATAAATAACGAGACAGATTCATTTTGGATGAACGTTTGGCATTCATCATGATAATTCGCTTTTTAAGATCTGAAAGATTAAAATTATTGACAAGAGCGATAGACGGCTGTAGGTTAACAACATCTAATAAACTATACTGATAAGCTTTTTTATCAATTCCTTTCTTCAGTATTTTGGCATCAGTGATGAATTCGATGTTTTCTCTTACCGCTTTTTTCATCAACCAAACTCCTGGATTAAACCAGTAAAAAACCACGCAAACTTCTGCGAGAATAATATCTAAAGTATGCCATTCTTCCACATGTACTTTTTCATGTTCCAAAATATTGTTTAAATCCTGCCCCTTGTGCATTGCCGGATTAATGTAAATGGTTTGCCAAAAACTAAAAGGACTTACTTCTTCTGACAAAATTCGTACGTTGAAATTCTGTAATTTGCCAGCCGCCGATTTTTGATGCATCTGCCGAAGCGAAATCAATTGAATTAAAAGCCTTACTGCCATGAGCAGCACACCGATGTAAAACGCTACAGTTAACACCTGCCAAAGGATAGAAACAGAATCCTGCTGCACAAATTGCTTAACATTTTGATTAAAAGTTGGAATAAAAGCCGGAATGGTGGGTTGACTCGATAAGAGGGCTGTTAAATCAATAAAAGGGTAAGCGGAAGAAAAAACGATTCCAAAAACCAGGAAGACCCGGTTAAGATAGTAAAATGTTAATCTTCGAAGGATGAGATAATAACTTGCTGAAAACAAAATCAGCACCAGGTTAATCTTCAATAAGACAAGGAAGAAATATGGCATGGCATTATTTTTCTGGGTTTTCGATCAGATTAATTATCTCCTTCAATTCCTCAGCACTGATTTTTTTATCCTTTGCAAAAAAAGCGACCAGCTCTTTGTACGAACTTTGGAAATAGTTATTCACAAAGCCACTCATGAAACGCTTTTTATATTCAACCTCTTTTACTTTTGCACCATACCGATTGGCGTTGGCAAAACGTTCACTAATGAGATAACCTTTTTTCTCTAAATTTTTTATTGTAGATGCCAGGGTGGTATATGGTGGTTTGGGCTCAGGCAAAACATCCATAAAATCTTTGATAAAACCCTTTCCTACTTGCCAAACAGCAAGCATGGCTTCCTCTTCCTGAATTGTTAATTTTTCCATTTAGTACGAATATATCGTAAATATACGAAATCTCCGAAAAGAAAAAGACTTTATTAAAACGCTAAATTTTAGCATCTTAATAAAGCCTTTGTTATTATTGGTAATGAATTTACTTTCCTGATCTGATCTCTGCCTGGTTTAAAGTCTCCTGGATTACCTTACGCATTTGGACAGCAGCATCCAACAATTTCGGATTCCCGTCGAAATCGCCAAAAATGACAACATGTTTTGATTTTTCTTTGTAATTGAAAGTAATATCATAACGGGGAACCAATTTTGATTTAGCACTCTTTTGCCCAATGGTATCAGGAAAATTCCAAAGTCCGATTTCATTTGCTTTCCTGTGCATATATAAAATGTCGTCGCTTTTTAAGAAAAACTTCTTCGTAATCACAGAATCTCTGTTGTTCACATATTGATAAACGCCGGTTTTCGAATCATAATTATTTTCCAAAGTATCTGTCAAGCCATAACTAAATTGCATCGAAACAAAATCAGCCTTACGGAAAGGCGCATTCTGAATAATGGGTTTGTAATAGATATAACAATAAATGATCATCGGAACGATGATGGTAATGGCTAGGAATATCTTTTTTGCGTTACTTGACACTTTGATTAATTATTGAATGAATGACTTATTGAATGTGTGATTTGGCATATTGGTAAAACGATGCAAAGTTTAAAAATTTTAGTGAACGTAAAGACATACCAAAATCATTTGTGTATTACATTCTTACTCTTACTTATTGCTATACTAATCTTTCAGTTCTCCTTCCCACTTACTTACTACAGCGGTTGCAATACTGTTCCCAACTACATTTGTGGCAGAGCGTCCCATATCTAATAGCGGATCGATACCGATCAATAAAGCCAGACCAGCCTCCGGAATATTAAAGCTGGCAATGGTTCCGGCAATAACTACCAGAGAGGCTCTTGGTACACCTGCAATTCCTTTACTCGTTAACATCAAAATCAGTAACATCGAGATTTGTTGTTCAAAGCCTAAATGGATGCCATAGGCCTGAGCAATAAATAGCGATGCAAAAGTCATGTACATCATTGAGCCATCTAAATTAAAGGAATAACCCAAGGGCAAAACGAAACTCACGATCTTATCCTTGCAACCAAAACGCTCCAGAAGCATCATAGTTTTTGGATAGGCAGCTTCACTACTTGCTGTACTAAATGCCAAAATTGCTGGCTCTTTCATATCGTTTACCAAACGGAAAACGCGTTTTTTCAATATTAAAAAGCCTAAAAAGATTAGAACAGCCCATAAAATACCTAAACCCAGGTAAAATTCGCCAATAAAAATGGCATAGGTATTTAATACATTTAAACCTTGCTTTGCAACGATTGCTGTCATGGCACCGAAAACGGCTAATGGAGCAAAGTTCATTACATAACCAGTCATTTTTAAGATAACATGCGCTATCGCATCAAAAGCTTTAATTACCACCTGACCTAAATCGCCAATGGCGGCAGTGGCTACGCCAAAAAATAAAGAGAAAACTACAATCTGCAAGATTTCATTAGTGGCCATGGATTCGGCAATACTTTTGGGAAAAACATGCGCAATAAAGTCTTTTACACTCATCGCCGCTTTCTGTATTCCGGTATTTACCATTTGATCTGGCAGCGTCAATTGCATGTGTTTTCCTGGTTCAAAAAGGTTTACTAAAACCAAACCCAACACGAGTGACATGAGCGACATGGCCATAAACCAGCCTAATGTTTTCCCTCCAATACGTCCGACTGCTTTAATATCACCAACTTTTGCCACCCCTACTACCAATGTGGTAAATACTAATGGCGCAACAATCATTTTAATCAAACGTAGAAAGATATCGCTCAGAAGCGTAAAATATTCAAGCTTTTTCTCCCTGATATCTTCGTTTTCTTTTTTAATCTGGGCATTTACTTTTCGTTCGGCTTTGAGCTGAGCATAAACTGCAGATGTAGTATCAGCTGTTTTTTTAATGCTCACTTCAATACTTTTCACTTTCGCATCAGCATTTAGAATTTTCTGATTATAGGTATCGATCGAATTAACGTTCAAAATGTAGCCTAATGCAACTCCGGCAATCAGCGCCAGGAAAATGAAAAGCGTGAGTTTGTTTTTCTTCATGAATATAAAAAGTTTGTGGCTCTGTTAATTTGGTAAAACTACGATATTTAAGGCGTGTAACAAATTTTGATTCATCAGCTGTTTAAAAATTATTTTAATTTCTATTTTCGCTGTAACAAAAAACGCAAATCTCCATCTAAAAAGCACTTATCATCCCGTAAATGGAACAAAAAGACAAGTTATTTAAAGAAATCTTCGATTCGAATTCCAAGAAAATATTCCATTTATGTTATGGTTATACTGGCGATACCGATGCTGCGAACGATCTGCTGCAGGAAACGTTTTTAAAGGTTTGGCAAAATCTGGATAAGTTTAGAAACAAATCTTTGATTTCGACCTGGATATACAGAATTGCCGTTAACACCTGTTTAACCTACTTAAGATCAGAAAAAAGACAAGCGAAGGATGAACTGACCGAAAATATCATCGAGAACAAAATAGAAGAATTTTCGGAAAAGAATGAACAGGTGGCGCTACTTTATAAATGCATCTCGAAACTTGAAGAAAATGATCGTTTGATTATTACCATGGTGCTTGATGAGCTCCCCTACCACGAAATTGCCGATATATCAGGGATAAGCGAAGGCAACTTGAGAGTTAAAATTCATCGAATTAAACAAAAATTAACAGAACTATATAATCAATATGCAAGCGTTTGATCAAATACAAGAGTTGTGGCAAAAACACGATGTAGAAGTTAAACTTTCTGCTGATGAAATGCTGCAACAAGCTAAAAAAGAAGTGAACGGCTTGAAGTTCAAATCTGCCTTGAATATTCTGGGCATGCTTGCATCGTTTATTGCAATTGCTGCGTTATGGATGTTTTATCATTTCAATTCATGGACTACACATGTTGGAATCAGTATTACTATGATTGCAATCGGCGTTTATACTTTAATCTTATATCGAGACCACAGATTAATTTCCAAAACCGACTATACTCTTCACCCGAATGAATATTTAAATAACCTCAAAAGCTATCAATTAAATCGTTACAGCCTTTATAACTCGTTATACTGGTTTTATACGATAGCATTGTCTTTGGGACTGATTTTTTATTTCGTTGAAATTCTAGGGCACTTCAATATCTATCAAAAAATGGTTGCGATTGGGTCAACCGCACTCTGGATTCTTTTTTGTTCAACGATTTTAAGAAAGGCTGTAATTAAAAGGGAAAAGGAAAGAATTTCACTACTAATTGAGAAATTTGAACGAATCAGCAGCCAGATTTCTTCTACGGACCAATTTTAGGCACGGTTTTTTCATTGATAAAATCACACATGAAAAAACCGATTTTATCCATATTGATACTTTTGATATTGCCATTTACCTTTGGTTTTAAACAGGATTTTACTGAACCTGTTCAATTACAATGGGAAACTCATTTTAAAGGCAAAGCTGTAGAAAATTCGCCATTTTTTGCTTTAACTGCTATGACCTGGAAATACAGTTATGAATCAACTATTTATCGGAACCGGGTAGCCATTAACCTTAAAAATGAGGTTACGATTGATAAGAATAGATCATGGGTGAAGTGGGATAAAATCAAAAATCCAGATGTGAGGGCGAGTTTGTTACACCATGAACAAGGCCACGTAAATATCCAATATATATTACTTTCAGAGGCTGAAAGGGTATTAAAAAATCGAAATTATTCCGTAAAAAACTATAAAGCACAAATTTCGCAACTGGCTAACGAGATCAGTAATTATTTCGATACGATGCAGCGCAATTATGATGATGAAACCGAACACGGAAGTAACCATAAAATGCAGGCTCGCTGGGATAAAATTATCGACGATAAAATGGAAGAATCAAGAGCAGCAACCTTAGCCAATAATTCTAAATAACTTGGGCAAAAAGATAATCAGCCCTATAGCAACCGCCAAAAAAGCAGCAAACAATACAGCCGCAGCAGCTAAATCCTTCACAATTTTAATTTTCGGATGAAATCCTGGAGAGACCATATCTGCCAGTTGTTCAATGGATGAATTGATAATTTCAGTTACAATCACAGCTGATATTGCAAAAAGTATTGCAATCCACTCGTGGCTGGAAAGCTCTAAATAAAAAGATAAGCCGATAACGATCACCGCAGCAAATAAATGCACTCTTCCATTGTGCTCGTTTACGAAAAACAGCCTCAATCCATTAAAGGCATGCTTAAAGCTTTTTAAACGATTTACGAACGAGAACTTTCGATTTTCTTGCATAAATATTTTTCAATGATCCTGAAATAAATTTAGGTAACCAAAGCTTGTTTATGATTTTAGGTATTTGATTGATACGACACCTCGAAACAAATTTATTATTCGTTTTTCACATCACTCGTAGAAAAACTATTACCTCTTAAGCTGTACTGGTATGTTTTTGTAATTGTTTTTGTAGAATCAGTTTCATCCTTTATAGGAAAAGACCTGAATAAATTTCCATCCTTAATAAAAAATTTATCATTACCGGAATTAACCTTTTTTTTATTTATATTAAGTGAAGGAAAACTAATTTTGTTAAAATCGCCACCAGAAAATTCAAATACATTTAAGTCTAAAATATTTTGTTTACTTATAAGTTGTATATATAATTCAGGATTGCCATCATTATCAAGATCCATGTTCCAGGCATCTGTAATGATACCTTTGCGTTCCACAGCTTCAGATTTATAATTATTTCTTACTGAGTCAGACATCAAAATCTGGTATCCACCAATTGAATCTGTGCCTTTCCCCCAACTGAGAATTTCAAAATTTAGTCCTGGTCTGATCTCTATATCCATATAAAACTTAAAGGGGTTTTTAATTACCGGAGGAATGTCTGATTTAATTTCCGCTGGTTTATCTTCGGTACATGCAAAACAAAACAGCATCCCTGTAATTAACAAGAGATGCTGCCATGTATATCTTCTAAATTTCATTTGCTGGGACTTTTTTTTCCCAAATTAATGATTTTAGTTTTTCAATGCAAGCGATTTATTACTTCTTGGTTGTAGTTTTATCTTCAGGGGCACCGTTGTTTAAAAGCGTTTCAGTAGTTACGCTTCTTTTTCCGCTTGGTGCAATAACAATGGTTCTTAATAATCTTTTTTCTCCCTGTGGCACGGTTACCTTTACTGGTGAAGTATATAAAAATGCATTCTCCGAAGGTCGTGAACCATCCAGCGAGTAATAAATTTTCGAACCTTTGACCGGAGCTTTCAGATCAATAGTGAAATCACCGCCAGATAAAGCCTTATCGCTCTGACCAATTGGTGTTGGCACCCAATAGTTAATGTTCATCTGATCTAAACGAGCCAGATGTTTTGGTAAACGCTCTTCTGAGAAGTTCTTTAAATCTTTGCGTTCAACCGGGCTCCAGGCAATTTCTGATAAGGCCAATAATCTTGGAAAAGCATGGTTTTCTGCTTTTTCTGGTGTTTTGATATACTCCGTCCACATATTTGCCTGAACACCTTTGATGTATTTACGCTGATCAGCTGTTAAAACTTTTGGAATGGGATCGTAGGCATATATTTTTTGATAAGGTGCAAAACCGCCAATGGTTACCGGTTCATCAGGCGAATTCGATTGTTTATGGTCAATATACAAACCCATTGATCCGGGTGTCATAATTACATCGTGATTTTGTTGCGCCGCTGCAATGCCTCCGGCCTCTCCTCTCCAACTCATTACAGTTGCGTTGGGTGCTAAACCGCCTTCTAAAATTTCATCCCAACCGATAATCGAACGGCCTTTAGCATTCACGTGTTTTTCTATAGTTTGAATAAAATAGCTTTGCAACTCATGTTCATCTTTCAAACCTTTTTCCTTCATCAAAGCCTGGCAAAATGGAGATTCCTTCCAATAGGTTTTTGGTGCCTCATCGCCGCCAATGTGAATATATTTTGAAGGGAAAATCGCAATTACCTCATCCAGTATATTATTCAACATGGTAAAAGTATTTTCCGATGGCACAAAAATATCATCAAAAACGCCCCAGGTTTGTTGCACTTGTTTTCCTTTTCTTGAACCAGCCCAAGGCGTTTTATCGCTCACAAAAGTATCACGATCAGGGAAACAACTTAACTCAGGATAGGCAGCAATTGCTGCAGAAGCATGACCTGGCAATTCAATTTCAGGAATAACCGTTACAAAACGTTCCGCGGCATATTTAACGATTTCTTTTGCTTCATCCTGGGTATAAAAACCTTTAACTGGTGTTAAGTAATTACCGTTACCAGGGTAGTTACCAATTATGGATCCGTTCCTGGAAGAACCAACCGTTGTCAATTTAGGATATTTTTTAATTTCTAATCTCCAACCCTGATCATCAGTTAAATGCCAATGAAAAGTGTTGATTTTGTAATATGCCAGGTGATCGATATATTTTTTGATGAATGAAAGTGGAAAATAATGACGGCATACATCGAGCATCGCTCCACGATAGCTAAAGCGAGGATAATCTTCAATAGTTACAGCAGGAACGGTGATTTTATCAGCAATTTTATCTGGCATCATTTGCATAGCCGATTCAACGCCATAGAATAAGCCGGCACCTTTTCCTACAATCGTGATCTGGTTAGTCGTAACTTTAATGGTATAACCTTCAGCAGGTAGTTTATCTGAACCGGTTGAAGTTAACAGAATACTTTTCTGACTGGGCTGAGGAACCTTACTTTCGCGTAAAGCAAAACCAGCTTTGTTTACAATAAATGCGTTCAATAAATCAGCCGATTTTGCGCCATCGATGCTTTGATTTATTAATACTGTTGATTTATCTAAAATGAAATTACCATTTGCCCGGGTAATGGATACGGGTGCAGGTATGATTCCGAGGTTGGGATCGCTCTGCGCAAATGCACTTGTACTGATTAATACTCCAATAAAAATCGATAATGCTTTGTTCATGTTTTGTTTTTTAAGATGACTTTAGGTTATTTGATACAAGATAGAAATTCCAAGCCCATCCGTAATTTCACTTTTTTGTTACAATTAAAAACAAACGTTTGCCTGATTGAAAATCGTCGAATTCTGATGGAAAATAAGATTCCATAAAAAAGAAGAAACCGTATTGATTTCTCTTTTTTTATGAGGTATAAATTATTTTAAGCTTCTACCGGGTGCTCTTTTGCGGCCAGGTATCGTTCAGCATCGAGTGCCGCCATACATCCTGAACCTGCAGCAGTAACTGCCTGGCGATAATACATATCCTGAACATCACCACAAGCAAAAACCCCTTCTACATTTGTTAATGTTGAGCCCGGTTTTGTTAACAAATAGCCAGTTTCATCCATATCTAACTGCCCGTTAAAAATATCGGTATTTGGTTTGTGACCGATAGCAACAAAGAAGCCTTCAACCGGAATTTCAGAAGAAATATTTGTTTTGTTATCGATTACTTTTACAGCGGTAACATTTTTACCATTTCCCAAAATTTCCTGAGTTTCAGTATTGTAATGCACAACGATATTTGGCGTAGCCAAAACACGACTAACCATTGCTTTTGAAGCTCTGAATTCATCACGGCGAACCAACAAGTGCACTGTTTTACACAATTTAGCCAAATAAGTTGCCTCTTCAGCAGCTGTATCACCAGCGCCTACAATGGCAACATCTTGCCCTTTGAAAAAGAAGCCATCACAAACTGCACAAGCTGAAACACCAAATCCATTATATTGTTGTTCACTTGGTAACCCCAACCATTTTGCAGTTGCACCAGTTGCAATAATTACAGTATCTGCAGTAATGGTTTTAATTTCATCAACCACAACTTTATGCGGCGTTGAAGAAAAATCTACCGAACTGATGTAGCCAAAACGGATGTCGGTGCCGAAACGTTCTGCCTGTTTACGAAAATCCTCCATCATTTCAGGCCCCATAATGCCTTGCGGGTAACCAGGGAAATTTTCTACATCAGTAGTTTGTGTTAGCTGACCACCGGCTTGCATTCCGGTGTACATAATTGGTTTTAAATCTGCCCTGGCTGCATAAATTGCTGCTGTGTAACCTGCCGGACCAGAACCTATGATTAAACACTGAACGTGTTCGTTTTCTTGTGACATTATATCGTGTGTTTGAAATTCATTAATTGTAGTGCAAATTTAACGCATAAAACATTTGTTGACAAGTGGGCATTGTCAACATAGTTTACTTATTAACATCAAACTAGTCCCCATTTCCAGTATCAAAGAAATTTAATATCCTAAATTTTAATTCAACTCCCTCTACTCGCTTTAATTAACCTAACCACATTACCGCCGAGAATTTTCTTAATATCTGTTTCTGAATATCCATTTTTTATTAGTTCTGCTGTGATTTTAGGGTAATCTGCTACACTATTCATACCCAACGGAAAAGATTCTGCCCCGTCAAAATCAGCGCCTAAACCAACATGATCAATTCCAATTAACTTCACAATGTGATTAATATGTTTAACAATCAAAGCTACAGCCGGCCGGATAACATCAGCTTCAGTTTGATGACTAGATATTAACGTATCAATGGCATTACTCCTACCATATTTGGCGGACAGCAACCTTAATTCTTTGTCATGTTTAGCAAGGAAAGCTTTTTGTTTACTACCGAAAGTCGGATCTAAAAAACCACTGTAAAAATTGATACAGACTACGCCGCCGTTTTTTCCAACAGCTTTAATCTGATCGTCCTTTAAATTTCTGGGAACAGGGTTTATACTGTAAGCACAACTGTGAGATACAATTACGGGTTTTGTACTTGTGGCAATAGCATCATAAAATGTTTTTTCGCCTACGTGTGATAAATCGACCAGCACGCCCAATTTATTTAATCGTTGAACAACCTGCTTCCCAAAGTTATTTAATCCGGCATTTTCAGCTTTGACTTTTCCAGATGTTTCATCTGTTGCTGAGCTCGACCAGGATGTGCTGTTGTTCCAGGTAAGAGTAAGATAGGCCATTCCCCGTTTGGCCAAACTATCGATATAATCCAACCGATTTTCAATCATATGCCCGCCCTCAACACCAATCATTGCAGCTAACTTTTGGCCTTTAACTACATTTTCTAATTGTTGAGCCGTTGTTACCAGTTGAATCTTATCAGGATATTTCCTAATTAGGCTGTAGAGCGAATCTATCTGTTGATTTGCGATAGCATAACCGCCAGTTTCATCGCACCAAATGGAGAAAAACTGAACATCCAAACCACCTTGCCTTGCCCGAACTAAATCGAAATTTCCTTTTGGCTGAAGTTTTCCAATATCGATTCCTGACTTAATTTGATTGAAAAGAATATCGCCATGAGTATCAATCAAGATGGCTTCCTGATGGATTTTATTCAGTTTTTGAGCAAAAGCATAGATACTATTTAAACTGATCAGCAGACCTAAAACATAAGTTTTCATATTAAGTCGATGGTATTTAACTGAATTGTTGACCTATTCCTGCATTTAGCAGCCAATCTGCCTGCGATCGGGACGAACCACTAATTGTTGTCTTTTTGGCAATTTCTTCCTGAGCCTTTCTTATCGAACTAGTGATCATTCCATTTTCAAGCATTTCATCCTCGTTTATTCCCATTTTTTTCATCATCTCGATAATCTTATCACCGTTAAACAATCGAAATAAGGGCTCTGATAAAGCAGATAAAACTGTAATTTCATTTCTACCCAATTCTGTTGCTTTGCGCTGTTCTTCGCTAGCTAATGGATGATGTTCTACGAATATCAGTTCCTTATCTGCAAAATCTGCATTTAAGCGATCCGCTAAATGAACCTGCTTTGCAACACTATTTCTCTGGAAAAAATTCTCCAATGCGCTTCTGGTTTCTTCGAACCAGGCAATAAACACGGTTGTAGGGTTGGCCTTATTCATCTCCAGGCAAGCACGAAATTTCGCTTCCTCTGAAATCCAAATGTTATCATATACGGTTACGCCTTTATTTTTTTTACTGAATAGTCCGAACATAGGTTGTTGAGTTATTTTTTTAATTTTTTAGGCTTAATTAAGTTTGAATAATACCTACACTAAATTTCTTTGTGATTGGCGATTGATTTGCAGCCTCAATGCCCATCGAAATCACTTTTCTGGTTTCTAAAGGATCGATAATACCATCAACCCAAAGCCTCGATGCGGCATAATATGGTGTGGTTTGACTATCATACTTATCCGTAATTTCTTTCAGCATTTCTGCTTCTTTCTCTGGAGTAATTACTTCGCCTTTCGCTTTTAGTGAAGCTTCCTGAATTTGGAGTAATGTTTTCGCTGCCTGAGCCCCGCCCATTACAGCTATTTTTGCTGTCGGCCAGGCGTAGATTAATCTTGGATCGTAAGCTTTACCACACATGGCATAATTACCCGCACCATATGAATTTCCAATCACGATGGTAAATTTAGGAACCACGGAATTTGCTACAGCATTGACCATTTTAGCACCATCTTTAATGATCCCGCCATGCTCTGAACGGCTTCCTACCATAAATCCTGTCACATCCTGTAAAAAAACCAACGGGATTTTTTTCTGATTGCAATTCATAATGAAACGGCTGGCTTTATCGGCGCTATCTGAATAGATGACGCCTCCAAACTGCATTTCTCCTTTTTTTGATTTGACTACTTTACGTTGATTGGCCACGATTCCAACAGCCCAACCATCAATACGGCCTAAGCCGCAAACAATACTTTGTCCATAGCCCTGTTTATACTCTTCAAAATCAGAACCATCAACCAGGCGGTTGATTATATCCATTATTTCGTATTGCTTATCCCTGTTTTCAGGAATAATTCCATATAATTGTTCTTCTTTATCTTTAGGTTTTGCAGGTTTTATTCTATCGAAGCCGGCATTTTCAGGTGCCCCGAGCATGCTCATAATATTGCGAATGCTATCTAAACAGGCTTGATCATTAGGATGTTTATAATCAGTAACACCCGAAATTTCACAATGCGTGGTTGCACCACCAAGGGTTTCATTGTCGACGTCTTCCCCTATGGCCGATTTGACCAGGTAAGAACCCGCCAAAAACACAGAACCGGTTTTATCCACAATCATCGCTTCATCACTCATGATGGGCAGATATGCGCCACCTGCCACGCAAGCCCCCATAATGGCTGAGATCTGAACAATCCCCTCCGATGACATGATTGCGTTATTGCGAAACATTCTACCAAAATGCTCCTTATCTGGAAATATCTCGTCCTGCATGGGTAGATATACGCCGGCACTATCAACCAGATATATCACAGGCAATCGGTTTTCCATTGCAATTTCCTGGGCCCGGAGATTTTTTTTCGCCGTCATTGGAAACCATGCACCCGCTTTAACAGTAGCATCATTGGCTACAATCATACACTGCCTTCCGCTCACGTAACCGATTCCACAAACTACACCTGCAGCAGGACAACCACCTTGCTCGGCATACATTCCATCGGCGGTAAAAGCACCAACCTCTAAAAAGTCTGAGTCTTTATCGATGAGGTATGCGATGCGCTCACGAGCCAATAACTTTCCTTTTTCTTTCTGCTTAGCGGCATTTTTTTCACCACCACCCTGATAGATCTTTTTAAGTTTCGTTCTCAGTTCGTAAACCAACTGTTTATTTATATCCTCGTTTTTGTTGAATTCGATATTCATGGAGGCAATTTAAATTTAATTTTAGAAAAATCGTGGAGACCGAATTGGTTTCTGGTCTAACCTTCATTTTAGCTAGAAAGTGTACAAAGTTATTCTACCCAAAAAATCCACAGAAAATGGCACAGCGGATCATTTAGAAAAATTTAAATCCAGTATTAAGAGATAGTCATCATAAGTTGGTGCTATATTGTGAAAATCTAAGTGTCTTTGCGGTTAATCTCAAAGAGAAGGATCTATTATTCAGTTCTGATGTTAAACATGTTGTCGCTCTTTTTGGTGCTGGACTAAAAACTAGTAAACTAACCACATTACGCAGAAAATTTAGCAACCTTTGCGGTTAAATCAACAGATATCCATTTAAAATAATATTTTTGGGTAAATCTCATCTAATGGAACTCACCGTAAATATTCCTGCTTTATTATTTCCTGCAATTAGTTTAATTATGCTGGCCTATACTAATCGCTTTCTGGCTTTGGCGGCGTTGGTTAGAAGTTTGAAAGCTAAATATGAAGAAACCGAAAGAAATATTGGATTGCAGAACCAGATTAAAAACCTGCGCTACCGATTGCGATTGATCAAAAACATGCAGGCTTTTGGGGTGTTGAGCTTTTGCCTTTGTTTGTTCTGCATGTTCTTTATTTATTTAGAATGGAATGTTATGGCCGAAATTCTATTTGCTTTGAGCCTGATATTTAGTGTGTACGT
>NZ_AJLG01000109.1 GCF_000258495.1 Pedobacter agri PB92 | reverse complement strand
ACGTACACACTATTCAACATTCGTGATGAAAAAGATAATTTTTCTGACGGCTTTGTGCTGTCTCTATATTTCATTGACTTATTCGCAAAGTTTGAAGTCTTCGGTCTTGACAGATCTGCCGGTGATCTTTCTGAAAAAATCAGTTTCTGTGCATCTCCTTTCGGATCAGCCTGTCAGCTATTTGAACAGTTCACGCTCAGGGGTTAAGCTGGACCAGCCAACTGATGGTTTGATCCGCGTGAGTCTGGCTGACAGCACGAGCATTGGTCATGGCGATGGCGTACTTACTTTAGTCAGCGAGCGAGGATTCGTCCAGTTCCGACTCATGTATAACCATCCCTTTCCAGATAGCGTCTTTTGTCCAAGCATCAGGATTGGTCCGGAGGACTGGAAACCTTTTGGTGTCAGGAAAGGAAAGTTGGGTAAACAGGAGTTGAAAGGGCTGGCATGCGACCTGCTCAAATCTACTAAAGGGATCTTCCAAACCCGTGAGCATCGCTATGGGATCAAAGCCCGGCTGAATAAGATTGGTACACTGGGCGATTACATTTTTATTGACCTGAGCTTTTACAACAAGAGCAATATTGATTATGATATTGATCAGCTCAGTTTTTCGCTGGAAGATAAAAAAATCGCGAAGGCAACCAATTCACAGTCGGTACCCATAGTTCCGGATGTTTCACTCTTCGATACCGGATCTTTTAAACGGCTTTACAGGAATGTTTTTGTGTTTAAAAAGTTCACGTTTCCCGGCAATAAGATTTTGAAGGTACAGTTGAGCGAAAAACAACTTTCCGGAAGAAGTATCAGCTTTCCGATACGTTACAGCGATGTGCTCGACGCGGACGCAATTGTCTACTAGTACTCAGATTTAAACATTAGCACATGGAAGAGACCAGGGAAATTCAGAAGCTGCATGGGTTTATGCAGTGCCTGATTTACTTTTTTCTATTTGTCGAATTTGCGGTTTTTATCTATGAAGATGCACCATTCTGGGGATTGTTCCGGGTAGCCATTTTACGTATCGCTGAGATACCTATTTACCAGCAGCTCATTTATTCCAAGCTCTTGATATTGTTACTAATTTGCCTGGTCAGTATTGGGACGCTGGCGAAGAAATCCCCTGAGCTGGATCCTAAAAAAAAGCATTGTGTATCCTTTGGCTATTGGACTGCTGTTGTATTTCGGGAGTTTATATCTTTTTAGCCTGTCCTCCGGAATAGTGTTCAGCTGCACCCATTGGCATGAGTTGCTTTATATGGGCAGTTCACTGTTTGGTGCGATACTGATCAGTCTTTCGATGGACAATATTTCAAAGATGTTGAAATCTGGATTGGGAAAAGATCAATGGAATATAGAAGGTGAAAGTTTCATGCAGCAGGTCCGGAAAATCGAAACGCCCTATTCAGTCAATATCCCCATGTTATTTTATTTTAAGCAACGGGTGAGAAAGGGCTGGATCAATCTGGTCAATCCTTTCCGGGCGACATTGCTGATCGGTACGCCGGGGTCCGGAAAGAGTTTCTCGGTGGTGAACCCCTTTATCCGGCAATTGATTGCAAAGGCATTTTCAATCTGTTTATATGATTTTAAACATCCGGACCTTGGCAAGATTGCCTACTACCATTATCTTTTAGGCAAGAAATCTGGAAAGCTGAACGATGTTTCTTTTCATGTCATCAATTTAAATGAGGTGGAGAGAAGCAGGCGCATTAACCCGCTCCGTGCGGATTACATCCGTACGCTGGCTGATGCCTCTGAAACTGCGGAAGCTTTAGTGGAGGCATTGAAGAAAGGGGATAAGGCGAGTGGAAGCGATGCTTTTTTTACACAGTCTGCAATCAACTTTCTGGCTTCAGCCATATATTTCCTGAGTCGTCACGAAAAAGGAAAGTATTCTTCACTGCCCCATATCCTGTCATTTCTGAACAGAAGTTATGAAGAGATTTTCAATACGCTGTTTTCTGAACCTGAGTTGGTTTCACTGCTATCTCCTTTTATGTCTGCATTTACCGCTAAGGCTTTTGATCAGCTGGAAGGGCAGGTAGGAACGCTTAAAATCTTTATTTCCAGGATGGCTACCAAAGAGACGTATTGGGTTTTCTCTGGCGATGATTTCGAATTGAAGATTTCAGACAGGAAAAAGCATTCCATATTGGTATTGGCCAATGATCCCAATACCCAGAATATCAATTCAGCTTGTTATTCGGTTGTATTGAACAGGCTCACGCGTCTGATCAATACCAAAGGCAATCTGCCTTCAGCTTTGATCTTGGATGAAGTGCCAACATTATTTGTGCACCGGATTGAAAACCTGATTGCCACAGCACGGTCCAATAAAGTAGCGGTGCTGATGGGACTTCAGGAATTGCCACAGTTCAAGCAGCAATACGGAAAAGATACGGCAACGACAATTACTGCAGTGGTCGGAAATGTGCTTTCAGGATCGGTTCGCAATAAAGAAACGCTGGACTGGCTGGAGCGGATTTTTGGAAAAAGCAAGCAGCGGGGAGAGAGTTTGTCAATAGACCGAAGCAAGGTGTCGGTTTCCATTAACGAAAAACTGGATGTGCTGATTCCCGCTGGTAAGATCGCTTCGCTCGGCGCTGGAGAAATGGTGGGCATCATTGCCGCGGATGCGCAAGGGGACTATACTGGAAAATTTGAAACCTCAGCGGTCAATTGCAGGGTGAACTTGAACTTAAAAGAAATTGATGATGAAGAGAAGGGATATCAGGAGTTGCCGATCTTTTATGATTTTGGCGGAAGGAAGGAACAGATTCTGCGCAGCAATTTTTTACGCATCAATCAGGAAATGGAGGATCTGGTGGGGTTGTTCAGGTAAAGCATTTCTTTTTAATTGGTTTCTGGTCTGTTTTTTTGGTCAGATCGGTTTGGTCTGGGGACAAGAGACCAGTTTAGATAATGATTTTGGTATTGCTGCTGCATTTCCAATAAAATCTTTTGCCCTTACCTCCGGCTACGGACCCAGAACACATCCGGTAACGGGGGAGCGCAGCAAGTTTCATTATGGCATTGATCTCCGGGCTTTTTATGAGCCGGTGTATGCAGTGCTGGATGGGGAGATTCTGGATGTCGGTTTCGGCCCTGTAATTGGAAAATTTGTTCGAATTCAAAGCGGTAATTTTATTTTAACTTATGGTCACCTGTCTCTGGTGTTGGTCATTCCTGAACAGCAGATTAGTGCTGGAGATGCGATAGCCATCAGTGGTGAATCAGGCCGGACGACCGGACCGCATCTTCACTTTGGGGTGAAACATTCAGGCCGGACAATTAATCCGCTCAGGTTCCTGAGCGAGTTAAACAACAATCTTAAACATTAAATTTTTAACATATGTACGGGGAAATTTTGAATGAAAAAGATCTCCCGATGGATCAGCTCCGGGAGATTGGGCTGGTCAAGGGAGAGGAAATTTTACTGGATCGCAGAGATATTCATGCGCTGCTATCAGGATCAAGAACCAATCTGATCAGATTGGAAAATATCTTCAGGTCGGGGGTGGAAATTAAGGAAATGGATGTAAAGCTTTCACTTTCAAGGGATAGCTTAGGTCATCCGGACCTGTTGGTCCATCCGGTGTATAAGCAGGCGATTACCCCTTCTTTCATTTCATCCAATGAAGCAGATCAGCTGCTGACCGGACTGAAAGCGAATGTCGTGAAATCCTTGGAACGCGGAGGAATGCAACGTGATATGCTTATTGAGTATGACTGGAACACCCGTGAGTTTGTGATCACGGATACTTCTAAGATCCAGACCCCATTGGAAATTAACGGGCAGCCCTTAACGCCTTATCAAAAGGACCGGTATTTATCTGGCAGGCAAATTGAGATGCCGGACGGTTCGATGGTTCAGGCCAGTGGTACAGCCCCGGAAGGATTTCGAAGCAACCGAATGGCGCTGGTGGTATCGTTACTAATGGATGGCGGAATTTCTTACCTGCTTTATCAGGGGCTGAACGCCTTGATTGATAAACAAGGGGAAACAATGCAGGAGAAATCGCTTGGAAAAGCTTATTCAAAAGCACTAGCTCGTTTTGAGAAACCAGCAGAAGGCGGGCATACCCATCTGGTAGAAAGAGTGGATTCAGTGGAAGCGATCTCTGGTAAAAATGAACAGCAACGTAGTTATGGACGGTCTGGATTCTCGAGGTAATTCCTTTGGTGTTGAGGTGGCTGAATCTATTGATGGAGTTTTGGAACGGTACTTTAAAGGTATTTATGAAAGGGGGCTTGATGGAAAACTGGATTTTGTGTTTTCTGATGGCATTTCGGAAAGTTTTGATTCCGGCAAGCACCAGATGGCAATGTCATCGGGGATCTGGTACTGTTCACCAGGTTTGTTCACCTGCAGTTCGCTGTATGTCTGCGCTTCAGCCATGGAAGCGGTTGCTTTTGCAATGTTGCAGAATAGCAAGTTCGCTGATCTGGATCAATCCTGCTGGATTGTTTTTGGACTGAATTGTCCGCTCCCTGGCGCTGTTCCGGAGTTTTGTTTTGGCAGAAAAATTAATTTGCTGTTTGGGAGGGACCTGTTGGATGTCCTGCAAGCCGTGAAAATCTGTGTTTCAGTAAAGGGTTTCTCCATTAATTTTCGGCTTTTGGAAGATCAGCTATGCTGCCAATTTCGTGGCCGTTTTTATATCTTCCCAGTAGAGGGGTTCAGTCTTTCCCGTTTTAAGCAGGCTACGGGCTTCCGGGATTATTCCAGTATGAAGAGACCCTCGGGGGCCGACAGTTTTCTGGATCAACTGCGCTTTGGTAGCTAAATACAAATACAATTTATAAATCTTAATTTTTTAATCTTAAATCTTTAATCTATGAATGAAGAGAATTTAGGGTATTTGCAGAATAATCTCAAGTACCTGGGTTTTGGAGAGCAGCTGAATGCGGCGCTGAAGGAATCCATTGGAAAGGCTTTGCCTGAATTTAAGTTAGAGACATCCATTTCGATGCCTGATCCTGTCAATAAGGATAAACCGGAACTGGCTGATAAGATGTCGTACGCACTAAACTTTTCAAGGAGTAAGGAAACCAACATGTATTTCTTTAATAACTTTGAAGCAACTTTGCAACGAGCAAGTGGTGCCGAGCCTCTTTCGCAGGTTTTCTATATCAATAAGGGTAAGGGAGTTACGGCCAAAGAATCATTCAACCTGCTTTCTGACCGTTCGGTCAATAAAGATGTGGTACTCAAGAGTGGTGAAAAAGCGAACCTATGGCTGAAGCTTGATTTTGGAGAAAAGGTGGATGGAAAATTTGCCATGAAAAACTTTGGAGAGAAATATGGTTTTGATCTTTCCGCAACCATTGACCGTTTCATGATTGCTGATCTTGAAAAACCGGGCTTTAAGGATCAGTTGATGAAGTCTTTGCAGCGTGGTAATGTGCATGAGGTTTCTTTTTCCAAGGATGGCAGGGAAATCAAAGGTTTTGTAGCGGCGAATCCGCAGTACAAGACTCTGGACTTTTATGATGCGGGTATGAAGTCGGTGTACAGCAAGGCGGTTGACCAAAAAGAAGTAGCCGGTGAGGCAGTAGTCCAGGAACCTGAAGTGGTGATGGAAACAAAAAAGGGCAGGGGCAGATAGTCTTTGTATTGAGTTTTAGTTTTATTGAGGCTTAGCAGGGGGCTTTTGCCCCCTGCTTTGTTACGTCTGGATTTTTGCGGATTTGGTGGATTCTAATATATTTGCCGCTTAAATATTATCTATTATGGAAAAATTTGCAAAAATTAAAGAGCTGGTGGCTTCAGTTGAGACTGATGCTGAAAAGTTTTACAATGCAGGAAATGCTGCTGCCGGAACACGTGTTCGTAAGGGTATGCAGGACCTAAAAAACCTTGCTCAGGAAATCAGAGCTGAGGTAACAGAAAAGAAAAATACGAAGTAATCAAATTAAGATTGCTGTTTTGGGAATCATGCCCCAGTCCGGATTCGGGCTGGGGCATGATTGTTTTATGGTTGCTACTTACCAATTCGTTTCGACTGAATTTTCGGCATCGGCTTAGCAGTTTTGTTGTTTTTCTTTTTAACTGGCTTCGCGTCGATAGTATTTTTAATTGATTTTGCTTTTTTCGGACGAGCGTTTTTAACGCGGTATTCCAATAGATATTTTCTGGTTTCCCATTTATCCAGGATTGCGTGTTCGGTTTTGGGCATACCGCTTGTTTCGAGAAGACCTAATACCTTTGCCAATTCAAGGGTGTGCTCCGCTTTTTCCTGGTGCGATTTGAGCCAGTTCTGGTAATTGCTTTCGATGGTTTTTTGATATTCGGCGATAGCGGTTTTGATCAGGTTAATTTCCTGTTGTTTTGTTTTGGTTTTGCGGAAAATAATGATCTGTCTGTTCCAGGCCTGGACATTTGTGGGGTCGGTCGCGACGGCTTTCTGGTAGCCCTTAAGTGCAGCAATCTGGTTGCCGGATTTTTCCAGTTCATATGCAGAATGGTATTGTTCTTTAGAGCGGATGTTTTTTCGTCGTGCCATATAATCCTGTTGCAGCTGGTGTTTTTATTCTGGTATCTTGATTGTTTGCTTTAGGTATTCCTCAAGGGTTGTCTGGCCGGTTTCTGGATTTGGAGCCTGAAACTTTTCATCTATGGTGAGCCTGGTCATTCCGATAAAGGATTCAACTGAGTTGCTTGAAAAACCATTTTCCTGCATATAGCTTGACCATTTTTCTTCGGGGATTTCGTGAGGTGTGATCTTCTTATTGCTGATTGTCGTAAGGATCCTGGTCACATCTTCCGCCGAATATTCATCTTTTGCCTGGATGTAAAAAATTCCGGTTCTGGCATCCTGTAAGCATGCTGCTGCGAGGGTAGCAATATCTTTTGGTGCAACCATGGGAATTTTTAAATCCGCGGGGATTAACGTGGAGAGTTTTCCGCTCTGAATTGCCATCTCCGCAGGTAGGTCAAAGTTGCTCATATAGTATGCGCTCCTGATGATCGCCAGTGGCAACCCTAATTTTTGTAATGCCTGTTCGAGCCGGTAAAGTGTACCGAGATCAAATATGTTTATTCCTTCCCTTGCACCATAGGTGGAAGCAAGTACAATTTTTTGCGGATTCAGGCCTTTCAGAGCTTTAACAATGCTATCTGCCTGCTTGATCTCCTGGCTCTCGGCGTCTCCCTAAGGGTCTGCCGGCGGATTAAGAATGAAAATGCGGTCTGCTTTTCGGAAGATGCTATGAAGTTTTTCGCTATCCAGGATATCGGCTATTTCGTAATGGGCTCCCTTGGCGATCCACTGTTTTTGCTTATCGGCATTTTGGCCGATAGTTGTGACTTGCATGTTCGCTTTTAAAAGCAGATCAGAAAGTACGGAGCCGATGTGCCCGGTTCCCCCTAATATGGCATAGGTTTGTTTCATCATTAATAAACCTTCAACAGCGGGGATAAGTTTTATAGATCAACTTTTAGTACATGCGATAGCGCATGCATGCTTTTCTTAAACTATTGGTAAATCCATCTGTCAGAGACGCATAGGCCTAAGGAATAAAAGAGTGGTATGTTAGCACCCAATTCTTGTTGTAGTATTATTAATTTTAGCGTTTAAATACCAGGTTAAACAAATCTGAGATTAAATTTTCAAATTAGATGGCTACCATTTTGTCGTTTTTTACAATAAGAATGTCGCTGTTTTCTAATTCAACCCATCCGTAGTTAAAGCAAAATCTATAGGTTCCCTTAGTGGTCTTTAATATCCTCGTATTGAATTCGAAATTGAAACCGCTTTCTCTTAAAAGATAGCCAGTGACAACGATCGAGTCTCCCTTTTGCTTGTATAGTTTTTCAAGGATGGTATGATTCTTCCGAAGAATGTCATTGATCTTCGTAAAGAATAGAGGGGCATTCCATCGGTCTTGTTTTAGCTGGTCTCGTCTTGCCCGGTTGCGGCACTGGTCGCTGCAGAAAATTTTATCACTTCTTCCATCGAATGGATTGCCGCAGTACTGATAACTGCAGAGTCGCTGGGTTTCTCTGAGTCGTTGCATCTTGAATAAATAATAGGGTTTTTGCTATCCGTTTTTTATCCGATCTGATCGGATAGCCTAATATACAACCGATTAGCCAGAAATCAAATCTACAAATTTGTGTGTACCAAAATTGATAGACAGGAGTATGAAAAATCAAAATTTGACGACCGAAAACTTTTCATCTGGAAAAAGAAACTATTTCATTGACTTCAAACGAGCCGTAAACGATAGCAATTATATCTGCATTACACGTAGTGACAAGCTGCAAAACGGCGGCTACAAACGGTCAAATGTCGTGGTGTTTGAGGAAGACTTCCACTTTTTAATCTCTGCATTTTCTTCCTTGTTTCATTCTGCCGCCCATTTACATCTGGAAGAATCTGAATATAAAAATAGTCCGAGGTTAACTTTTCAAAAGGGAGTCAGGGGGATCAAAAGCTGGAATCCTGATATGCGTCCACGTGAAAAGTTTGTCGCTCATGGAACAGATGCACTTAGTGATGCGGAATTGATGGCCATGTTAATTGGGTCCGGAAGACCTGACCAGAGTGCTGTTGCACTTTGTGAGGGAATTTTGAAGGCTGCCGGTGGCAGATTGGACTTGCTGGCTGGCCAGGATCACAAAACCCTTTCCCGTTTTAACGGGATCGGAATTGCTAAATCGTCTGCGATTCTGGCCGCACTAGAATTGGGAAGAAGGATGTGTGCGGTTAGTTAAGGCGAATAATTAATGAGCGGTCACATTTGTTTGGACTTAGGTCTGGCTGAGTTGAATACAGGCGTGTTGCCGGAATAACGCATATAAACTTTTCAACGAAACGGATAAAAAGGCCGTGAATTTCGGGCGCTCCGCTTGCTGCGTGCGCATAATGATCGAGGCTTCGCCTTGATCACCCTCCGGGACTTATAGCACTTCGCGTGCTTTGCACCCGTTTTTCCGGACTTTCTTTTTTCCGTTTTTTCTTTTGAAAAGATTTTTTGGGAAAAGGGAAAGGAAATAAAAAAATGTAAAACTTAATTTTTTAACGATGGAAATCACAGGAAGATTGACCGCTGATGCAGTGGTTAGAACAGTAAGCGAAGACAGAAAGGTTGTAGGCTTTTCTATTGCAATCAATGACACATTTCGTTCTGGCGGGGAGCAAAAGAAGATCACCACTTTTATTGACTGCTCATATTGGCTGAATACGGGGATTGCGGAGTACCTGAAAAAAGGAGGTTGGGTGCAGCTTTACGGGCGTATCGGTGTGAACGCCTACATGAGTGGGAACAATGAAGCCAAAGCGTCGCTCACGTTTCACACTTCGGAAATCAAGTTATTGGGCGGTACTGCCCGTAGTGGAGAGCTGCCGAACGTTGTGGCGAAGGAAGTGGAAATGATTGCTGCAGCGCAAGCTAATTCAACTTTTGAAGGCATTGATGAGGATCTGCCATTTTAATTTTTAACTGATTCTTTAATTTTTAGACGATACGATTATGGCACACAATTTAGCTTATAACCAAAGAACAGACAGACACAGCTTTTTCTCGGTACGGGAAAAAGCATGGCATGGATTGGGAACTATTGTGGAAGACTATCCAACGGCAGCAGAAGCGCTGCAATTTGCGGGGCTTGACTATTCAGTGGAGAAACGCCCCCTGTTTACTGTGGATAGTGCAAACCTGCGCTTGCTTAATGAACCCGATCCCGATGCGATTTTGTTCGGGGCTTCTTCTGACATTCCCGTTTCTGATTACTTTGCCACGGTGCGCACTGATTCCGACACGGTTTTGGGGGTAGTGGGCAAGGATTACGGCGTGGTGCAGAACCGTGATGCTTTCACTTTTTTTGATAGCATTGTTGGCGGTGGCGAGGGCATCCTGTATGAAACAGCAGGTGCTTTGGGCAAAGGCGAACGGATTTTTATCACGGCAAAGCTTCCTTCTTATATCAAAGTGGGAAAGCATGATCTCATTGAACAATATTTATTCCTGACCACTTCACATGATGGATTTGGCAGTATTACCGCTGCTTTTACGCCTGTGAGGATCGTTTGTAATAATACTTTGAACGCTGCATTGCGTTCTTCTACGAGTTCCATACGAATCCGCCATTCTTCGGGCGCAGGCGAAAGATTGAAACAAGCCCATACACTTATGGGTATTTCGGGGAGGATCGGAGATGAAGTGCAGCAGATTTTCAATCATTGGGCAAAGGTGCGCATCAGTGATACTGAAGTGAAAAAATTAGTGCAGTTGGCAATGGCACCAAATAAGGAAGTATTGGATAAGCTGCGCAATGGTACAGTTGATGAAACCTCAAGCGCGTATAAAAATATGGTGGATGATGTGTTTGATTACGCTATGAACGATGCTTCACAATTGCTTGATACCACCAAAGGCACTTTGTTTGGGGCATACAATGCGGTGACGGGTTATTTTCAGAACATGCGCAAGTTTAAAGACAATGAAGCTAAATTCAAATCCATCATTGAAGGGACAGCCAAGCAGAGGGGACAGGTAGCTTTTGATCTTTGTTTAGACCTAGGCACAAACGATAACATTTCTTTTCAGTTCAACTAATTCACAAGGGGCGGTCATGCCGCCCCATAAATAAAACATCATGAGTATATTGGCCGAAACCACCGAAAGAAAAGCTTTACAGGAAATCTCCAGATCACTCCGTTTTTTTTCCAGTCTAGACTTCCTTCAAATTTCGGGAGGGGATGCCGTGCGTATCAGACACGCCGAGCATATTATTAAAAGCATTATTGAAAATAACGGATATGAGGTGCGAACTTCTAAGCGAAGGGGAACTTATTTAATCAAACAAAGACGATGAGAACTAATTTTTTTCAAGCATTACAGCGTTTGCATGATGCAGGCGCATGGGTAATCAACGTGAACTTTTCCTCAGGAAATGAACTGATCGTTTCTGTGGTATTGAAATCGCAGGATAGGGATAGTCTTAAAAATAATCAATTACCTCCAATGGTTTTTAAAGGCACAGCGCAGGAGATTGGCGAGGGGATTCTCGACGGCTTAATTCAACCTGTTGCGGAAACTAGGTCGCTGTTTGTCAATATTTCCGCCTACAACAAGGGGCTTGAAGAAGCAAAGTCAAAAATAGTCGTTAAACCCAAAGCCGAAAAGCAAACTGTGAATACAGAAAAGCTAAAGCCTGCGGAAATGATTTCTAATAAGCCAAAGTTTGAGGATATTCTGAAAGAAATAAATGTACTCAATGCAGCCTGTAAATATGCAGAAGCTGTAGTTATGATTCCCGCTGTAGAAGATTATCCCGATAAAAAGGCAGAGATTGGAAAACTCAGGATTGACCTGGAGTGGAGATTGAAACAACTAACCTTATTGTAGAAATAACGACATTTATTATGTTAACAGCTAGCATATTACCAAGAGTATTTAGTTTTAAGGACAGAGATAATGAGGTCAAGCTTTCTGATCCTTCCAACAAAATGACTCCCGAAGAAGTCATGAACTTTTATTCGGGTACATACCCCATCCTGACCACAGCTAAGATTGAAGGCCCGGAGATTAAGGGGGATGAAATAGAATATAGATTTATTACCACTCTTGGAACGAAGGGATAATCATGAAAGGAAAAGCAAAATGTATCAGGATCAAATCTTACAGCAAAGCATGGCGGCTACATCAAATGTTAGGGCAGTTCGTCCAATCCTGTAATAAAAGAGCCGATCTCTCGGAAGTGATAAGCCACGAGCGAAAAAGCGCACCACCGACGATAGTGGAAATGGTTTTTTAAGCCACTCTTTTGCGCCACTGGTAAATGGTTACTCGAAGGCAATCAATGCAGGTAGTAAAGTAGCGAATAGTGTTTTTTGTGCTGCCCGAAACCTCTGTGATCTCTATGGGATAAAACTGTTGGACTATGAACATCTCATATATCCGCAGAATGTGGCAAAGTTGGTTGAGGACCTGCAGCAGCAAATCGGTGAAATTGATCATGATGCCAATGTGCTTGTAATTACAAGGGAGTTCAATCTTCCAACCCTGGCTATTACAAAAGTCTTTGATACCAAAGCAACACTTTACTACCTGCCCATTGAACCGTTGCATTTTTTGCTTCAACAAAGGGACCGGAAGCCGGCGGCACAGCTTTTACTATCAGTACTTTGCTATTTTTATCAGATTGGTGGCATTCCATATTTTCGAGAGCACAGCAGTTATCTCTACGATGTTTATCAGATGATTAATGAATGGTATAGCGATGAAGAAATTTGCGAATATCCTGAAGATTATCAGCATGTAATAGATCATATTCAATTGATAAAAAGGGAATCAGGCGAACTACTTAAATCTTTAAGTGATAAAGATCAGTTGGCTTTATTGGATGATCAGGTAAGCCAATTTTACCCGACAACAAAAACCGAAGAAAATCTGAAAGCTATTGCTTACCGTGTATCTACCCTAATTAATATTTACCCAGGCCGCTCCATTTTGGACAGTATTCCGGATGATCTAAACCGTATTGATGGAGAAGGGAGGATTACCGCTGAGCATTACCTTTCGTTTATTTGGAGTGGTGAAGATTGTTTGTATGATCAGTTGATGGAAACAGTCAATTGCGAACTGCAGGAATATAATGAGATCGATGAGCCGATGAGTATACAGCTATTTGATAAACCGCAAAATCAAATCTCGCATAACATGAGTTTTGATCAAGAATTTTTTGATCTGCTCAACGATTTATCCGATAACCTATATGACTTCGCACATGAAAAACATCACTGATTTATTTTCACAAAGCTATATGCCTTTCAAGGCTTTGCTTTTTTATCAAAACGAAAAGGATGACCTTTATGTGGAATCCTATGATATGGATGCATTGGGCAGACCAATCAACGCACACCCTTTGTCGCAGAGGGAAAGTAACGCACTATCCGAATCGATGAAATCAAAGCAGGAAAATGCAGACGGTTTTCTTTGTACAGCGGGACTAATACCCGATCGGGTGTTGTATATTGACAGGAGCGGGGATGGTATTGTTATTTGGTATACCCCGGAGATGAAAAGGCATCTGATCTTTAAAAGCGATTTGGGAATTTCTGATGGAGAAGCTCATGTACCTCCGTTGCTTTGGAAAGCATCAAAAAATGGTTTGTCCCTATGGGCTTTGGCCTATAACGATCGACCCAATTTAGAAACCATACTGTATCAAGCACCGTTTTTTAATATTTACTCAGATGGCAGGATTTGCATGGGAAATGTTGATATTAAATTTTCTTTAAATGTTGACCTTGATTTCTTTATGTTGCATTGGGAGAAGCTTTACTTTGGTTCAGCTTTCAGTCATTTACTGCAAGGCGTTTCTCCTGTAAATGGTAACATCATTCAGCTTTGGCAAGAGCAAATCAATACAGAAAATCCATTTCCCCTAAGGCAGTTAAAAAAGTTTCCAAAATTATTAAAGGATATCATTAGATGAATGCAGCAAAGAAAAGGGTGCATATTGTTTACCCATACTTAATTAGTCCGACGAATCCTGTTTCTGTGAATCTGATCGGGGCAGGAGGAACAGGTAGTCAGATGCTGACTGCCCTCGCCCGAATCAATCAGGCATTGATTGCGCTTGGTCATGCAGGTTTGCAGGTGAATGTTTTTGATGATGATATCGTGCAGAAGGCTAACCTCGCCAGGCAATTGTTTACCTCTCAAGAGATCGGACTGAACAAAGCCGTGGTCTTGATTAACCGCATTAACAGGTTTTTTGGTACAAATTGGAAAGCAATTCCCCAAAGGTTTGAGCGAACCGATAAGAAGCCTTGTGAAAATCGAATGGCGAATATTACGGTTTCCTGCGTGGATACGGTTGAATCCCGAATCAACATTGAGGCATTGCTTTGTTCTGCCGAGCGCAAAAGCGCACAACGGGATAGTAATTTATATCTGCTTGATTGTGGGAATAGCAAAGAAACAGGACAGGTCCTGCTTTCAACCATAGGTGAGATAGCGCAGCCAGAATCGAAACAATTTAATACAGTTGGGGTATTGCCCTCATGGCTTGCGGAATATCCGTCACTATTAGCTGAGTCAGAGGATAATGATCCAACACCGAG
Organism: Pedobacter agri PB92; assembly: GCF_000258495.1. GTDB lineage: Bacteria > Bacteroidota > Bacteroidia > Sphingobacteriales > Sphingobacteriaceae > Pedobacter > Pedobacter agri. The sequence continues at coordinate 3,361 of NZ_AJLG01000109.1, read as the reverse complement.
TTGCTCTTTAGCGGAGGCCTTAGAAAAACAAGATCTTTTCATTAATTCGGCACTTGCCAATATTGGCGCATCTTTACTGTGGAAGATGTTTAAAGAAGGGATGCTTATGAGTAGAGGATTTTTTTTTAAATATTGCAGATTACCGAACTCAGCCCATCCCGATCTGATCATTTGAAATTCGGCGGTCCGTTGGACGGACGAAAGCCTCGTGTTCTGCAAACACTCGGCTGTTTAGATGCAGCCTTTAGCAAATTTCAAGATAATTCAATTTCATTTATTATTTAGGTAGGTGGCTTTAAATACTGATTATAAATTATTTAAAAAAATAATTATCAAATTTGTAAATTTCTTTAATCTTTTAATAATTTTCAATCAATCGGTTCATGTCAGGCTGTCAGTTGTCATTATTCGCCAGGCCATAGTCAGTTCAATTTGGGCTCAATTGAGCCCAATTCGGTCTATAAATTTTGAGGCTGTTTATCATTATTACTTTTACAGAATTTAAAAGATAGATGATATGGACATTTCACAAATTGTGACCAAAGCTGATATAGAAAAGCTAAAAGAGGAGATCTTTGCAGAGTTAAATAGGATCAGGTTTCACGGCCAAAAAATTTCGGTAAATAAACAGTGGTTAAAAAGTTATGAGGTCTGTCAGCTTTTATCAATCTCTAAAGGAACACTTAGTACATATAGGCAAAACGGAACATTGCGGTATACGAGAATTGGTGGGTTGATGTATTATAAGTATGAGGACATTGCTATACTGATGGACAATAGATAGCATGAGAAATTTAATTATTTAGTTACTTTAGCATTAGAAAAAATATAACTTTTGCATTATTGTATAATAAGGCTTTTTGTTGCACTAGTTATGCGACGATGATCTTCAATTGGACCATGACCAATGCTTTCTGTTAATAGCTTTACCTACGACTTTGTTACCAAAATCTGAGGAAGCTTATAGCAGCCTGTCTTATCAGACCGCCTGGCTTTGATCTGTTAAAAAAACTTAGCTTCAAATAAAAGTTGTGAGACTTTTTGTATTTAATTCTAAGTTTCTTTGAAAATGCTTTCAGTAGGAGTATAGAGCAGTCATGTAACCTAGGCACGTAATTTGCTCATAGATAATTGAATATTATATTAATTTGCAATTCTTATTTCATTAAATTAATTGTTATTATTTATCTTTGTATAAATGAGATCGGCAGTCAACATATCGGAAGTTCTTCCAGCACATCTTTTCTGGGATGTTAATATTTCCAGCTTGGACGTCGTCGCAGATAAGGATTTTATTATTCCTAGAGCACTTTTTGCGACAACCGAGGATACATTTGATGTTGATATAAGTCTCTTAGAGCAGTTTTACAATCATGATGAAATTCTAGTTCAGCTTAAGAAAACCAAAGAGCGTATCAGTAATTTGGTATGTACATTAGTGGCACGCCGTTATCATGTAAAACACTTTTCCAGATATTAATGCCTGCAATTTCGGATTCACTTCTGGAAACAATCATCGAACTTCAAGCACTTTCAAGCTTAAAAAATGCTTATTTAGGTGGTGGTACAAATTTGGCCATACGTTTTAACCACCGGGAATCCGTGGATATTGACCTTTTCTTTTCAGGAATAATTGGTAAGTCTGGATATAATGAGATTGAAAAAGAACTTCGTGAACATTTCGGAGATCGACTTAGTAGTTACCATTATCCTTGCAATAAAGATGACCAGTTCATTTTCAGTAGATGCTGGATAAAGACTGGTTTTTTTAATATCAAAGTGGAAATACTTCAAAATACTAATTTCCTTGACGATGGTGAAGAAATAAATGGCGCCCGCCTAGCGACCACTAGAGATATAGGCCTATTAAAATTGATGACGGCAGCTAATCGCGGAGCATTCAAGGATATTTACGACCTGGATTATTTAAGTGAGCAGATCAGCTTAAAAAAATTGCTCGACGATCTCAAACATAAACAGGAGACTTTCAATAAGCCTCAACATAAAACAATTTTTGATGAAGATGGGGAAATAAGTCCTGTCGAGGATCCACTAAGTCTCTTGAGATTTGAAAAAGCTTCATCCCAACGAAAAGATCGGCCAAGCCATAGTGATCATAGGATTATTCCTGTAGAAGGCAGCAAAAATATAATGAGCGCTAAAAGTAGTTATCGTAGAAAAATACGCAGATTGTGCACAGAGTTGGGTATTGAATTTCCTGGGATTGAATCTGTGAACTAGCTACATTATTATATTTGTAATTAATTTAATTTTTGTTTAACTTTTGTTATCAAACATTTATATTCTAATATGTAGCGTTCTTTTATATTAATTTTATCATTATTATTTTTCAAAATTCATGATTTAATAAAGGAGCATAACTAGCAATAAAGTTGGCCTCGATAATTTGAAATTTATTAGAGATTTCATAAGGATTTTAGATTAACAAGTCGAACTTAGGCTAATAACTATTTAAGTTCAGGAGTCAAGGTTATAATTAGTATTTAACAGTAATAAAAACAGTTTATTTCATTTTGTGAGCAGCAATTCAAAGTGAAATTTTGGCTAAAAACAAGCTTAAATTAAAAGCAACCAAATAGTCACCAAGAAATTTAAAGGTGTTATAAGTATTTGCAAATGTGTAGGTTACGAAATAAAATGTCGTCCTGCCATCCCGACGAATACAAATACAGATTGTATCAAAAAACCCTCTAAATGGTGAATTTAGGGGGTTTTGTTTTTTTAAGAATGGGTCATTTTGGGAAATATATTTCAAATATGTTGCAACCACATCGACGTAGGTTTATTCGAAGGTTAAGCAGAAGAAAGTGGCAAATGAAATGAAATATTTCTTTATGGCCCAGCAGACAGTAGTAACATAAGAATAAATCTTTATTACCATTAATCAAATTTCACAGAAAGCTGTGATGTTACGCAGCAATCCGTCAAAACTATAGCGCTTTAAAGAAGGCCAGGCAAGTCGATTAATAAACTTTTCGTCAAGTAGTCAGGGAGACTTTTTTTCCTGTTTTCACCGCCTGGTAAATGGCATCGATAATCTTTAGGTCTTTCAAAGCTTCTTCACCGTTCACAGGAACTACTGGCTTTTTATTGGTAAGGATAATGTCGGCCATTTCGTCCATTTGTACCGATTGGTGAATGGTTACTGGCTGCGTAAGTTCTCCCTGATGTGTCCTTCCCCGTATTGGACCATAACCGGTTGAGGGCTGCATTTCTGCGAATCCTTTGTCACCACTCAGAAAAAATCTATCTAGATGATTGATATTGTAGCTGGATAAGCAGGATGCTACAGCACCACTGGCGAAACCGAGTTGAAACTGTATGGTTTCATCAACACCAT
>NZ_AJLG01000108.1 GCF_000258495.1 Pedobacter agri PB92 | reverse complement strand
ATTAAACGTAAAGCTAAACCTTCACTGTATAAATATTTATCTAAACCATTGTACTGGTCTGATGGAACTGTAGAAGCAAAATAAATCGGACGTTTCCAGTCATTGTGCGCAAGAATATCGAGCATAGCCAAGGTTCCTTTGGTTACATATCCCTTATTAAAAGTCCACGTCATTTCAGGAACAATTTTCGATGCATCAGCTGCACTAACAGTACCGGTGCTTAACACTTGTTGCGGGTTAACGGTAATTTTGAAGTTTTTAGTTGGCAGGAAGTTGGATTTTGTTCCATCCTGCATCATCACTTTATCACCATCGTTATCAGAAAGTAAGAGCTCAACAATATCTTTCAACTCAACTGTTCCGTCAATTTTCTGGTCAAACGGCATTACGTCACGTTCGCCTTGAACATATTGTTCTGGCTTCATTGAAATTGGAAGCGGCTCTGATTCGTTTTGTTTCTTTTTCGCACCGTTGATGTACCAGTCTGTATCAAACAAACTCAGGTTTACAATACGAATATCCGGACGCACATTTTCAACCTCCTGAATATACCACAACGGATAAGTATCATTATCGCCGTAAGTAAATAAGATTGCATTAGGTGCGCAGGATTGTAAATAATCTAAAGCAATATCATGAGGTACCAATTTGGTTGAGCGATCGTGATCATCCCATCCTTGCTGAGCCATAATTACCGGAGCGGCTAATAAACCGATCACTGTGGCAGCCACAGCACCATTGGTTGGCGAAAGTTTTTTAAACAACCATTCTTTAATCGCCAGTGCCCCAAGGCCAATCCAAATGGCAAAGGCATAAAACGATCCTACATAAGCATAGTCACGCTCGCGTGGCTCCAAAGGTTTTTGATTGAGGTATAAAACAATGGCAATACCAGTAAAGAAAAATAATAAAGCCACGACACCTGCATCTTTTTGGTTACGTTTAAAGTGCCATAAAGCGCCGATGATTCCCATAATTAATGGTAAAAAGAAGAAGCGGTTGTATGCATTATTGTCAACAGTTGATGGAGGTAAGTTGTCCTGATTTCCCCTTAACAATGCATCAATTGGTTTAATTCCGCTTATCCATGTGCCTTCATGGCCACTTCCTTGCCCTTGTTCATCATTTTGGCGACCAGCGAAATTCCACATAAAGTAGCGCATGTACATATAACCAATCTGGTAGCTGAATAAGAAACCAACGTTGTCAACCAGGTTAGGCACCTTGGCATCATCCAAACGCATCCATTCTTTGTAAAAAGCCGCATGTCTCGCGTCATCGCTATACATACGAGGCAATAAAGTATTGTTATTATACTCGTAATCGGTTTTTACACCAGCTTTCTCGTATTTGTCGTTACCTTTTCTCCAGATCGTTTTTCCGCCTTCTTTAATGCCTGTGCGTTCTGAATTATAATTCGGACCATAACCTAAGGGTCTATCGCCGTATTGTTCACGGTTTAAGTAGCTTAGGAATGAGAAAGCATCTTTTGGTGCACTATTATTTAAGTTTGGATCCGCTTTTGCCCTGATGATAATCATTGAGAAAGAAGCATAGCCAAAAATGATCAATACGGTAGAGATCAAGCCTAGGTTTAATAATTTCTTTTGGTGCTTGATAGAATAACGAATTCCCCAAACCAATACTGCAATTAATAAAATGGCAAAAAACAATACACCGGTTCCAAAGCCTAAACCTAAAGTATTTACAAAGAATAAGTCGAAGTAAGCGCCAAATGAAACCAAATACTGGATGATACCATATTGAATTACTGCAAGGATCAAAATGCCGACAACCAGGGTTTTTACAATTCCTGAAGTGGTGGCTTTGCCTGTTCTTTTGAAATAATAGATAAATGCTAACGCTGGAATAGTTAATAAGTTTAACAAGTGAATACCAATTGATAAACCCATGATGTAAGCGATGAACAATAACCAGCGATCGGCTTTTGGTTCATCGGCATGTGCTTCCCATTTTAGTATTGCCCAAAATACAATGGCAGTAAATAAAGAGGATTGGGCATAAACTTCAGATTCTACAGCAGAAAACCAAAAACTATCAGAAAAAGTATAAGCTAAAGCACCTACGGCTCCAGCACCCATAATACTGATTAAGTTGCCGGTTGTTAATTGTTCGCCAACCTTTACAATGGTCTTTTTAGCTAATGCTGTGATGGTCCAGAATAAAAATAGGATGGTAGCCGCACTAGAAATAGCCGAACCAATGTTCATCCAGTAAGCAATGCGGGTTAAATCTCCTGCGGCGAAAACCGAGAAGAAACGTTGGATCATCAAGAACAATGGTGCACCTGGCTGGTGTACTACCTGCATTCTAAATGCTGACGCGATAAATTCTCCGCAGTCCCAGAAACTTGCTGATGGCTCGAGGGTTAAAACGTAAGTTATTGTGGAAATTAAAAAGCAGATCCAGCCTACTATGTTATTGACTTTTGAATAATTCATTGGTTTATTTAATGATATTAAAAACTGTTTTCACATAAAAATGCTGCCGAAATTAACTATTCTAGTCGATAAAACAGGTAAATTTTTGGATTGATTTAACAATATTTAACGGCTTCAGCGCATTTTGATAGAGCATTTTTACACCTTTCCATCTTCTTTAAAATTGAAAAACCCATAAACAGAATCTGAAATGCTGTTTACGGGTTATATTTATGCGCTGTAATTTAGCCTGCAGCGAATGGCGTAAAGCGATTGATCAATCCATTATACTGATTTTCTATTTTTTTGCTAAGCTCATACTGTTTAAATGTTTGGGTTAGCTTCACCATCTGTGCCAGATAAGTTAGGTAAATACGAACATTTTGTTCTGATGCCAGTTGATTTTTACTCTCTGATACATCGGCTAAATAAGTTAACTCTTTATTGATGTGCTCGGCAGATTTACTGATCAATGCATTTGCCTGGTTTAGATCTTTTAAGCGATAAAGGCTTTCTGTAACGTAGAAAGTGCTCACTACGTGGCGCATCGTATAAAAACGATTTGGAATCACCTGAAAATATTTATTCACTAATTCTTTTCCTTCATTGATTTTTCCTTCATCGATGAGTTTCGTTAATAAGCCACCGAACATGTTCGAAACATAAGTTACATCATCTGCCGATTGTCTGTCAAGGTGATTGGCGTTTTTGATATTTCCATAAGCATACACTTTCATCAAATTGTTAAACATCGGTTTCGGATTAATCAATTCCTCATTTTCAGATACAGCACTATCTGGTTTTAATGGAAGCAATCTTTTATTCATCCCTTCAGTGTAAAGGTATTTATCAAGCCCTATATATTGATCTTTGGGCATGGTATTGGTAAAGTAAATGGGGCGTTCCCAATTGTTGTGTGTTAAAATATCAAACAAAGCCAAGGTGCCTTTACTAACATAGTTCCCGGCATAAGTCCATTCCATACTGTAGGCAATTTTGCCCGCATCTTCTTTAGGAACTGTTCCGGTATCTAAAACCTGTTTAGGGTTTACGGTTAATTTCAGGTTTTTGGTAGGCAGGATATTATACTTCGAGCCATCGCTCATGGTAGCTTTATCCTGATCGTTTTCAGAAAGCAGTACTTCCAGAATATCTTTCAGCTCAACATGCTGAGCGATTTTAAAATCCTGATAATACATTACGTCTCTGGTGCCGGCCACATATTGTTCAGGTTTGATGGTTAGTGGCAAAGGCTCAGATTGGTTTTGCTTCCGCTTCAAACCGTCGATATACCAATCGGCAGTAAATAAACTTAAATTTACCACGCGAACATCCGGACGAACATTTTCAACCTCTTGGGCATACCAAACCGGATACGTATCGTTATCGCCATAAGTAAATAGAATAGCATTTGGAGCACAAGACTCTAGATAATTCACCGCCATATCATGCGCCACATGACTGTCCGAACGATCATGATCATCCCAGCCTTGAGTTGCCATTAAAACCGGAACTGCTAGAACGGCCAGTACTGAAGCTAAAACACTGGCTTTTGCGGGAGACAATTTCTGGAAAATCCAATCTTTAAGTCCGAAAACACCTAAACCAATCCAAATGGCAAAAGCGTAAAATGATCCTACATAAGCATAATCTCTTTCGCGGGGTTCGATGGGAACAGAATTCAGGTAAATTACAATTGCTACTCCCGTAAAAACAAACAGCAAACCAATAATACCTGCATCTTTTTGATTGCGTTTGAAATGCCATACCGCACCTATTAAACCTATAATCAATGGTAAAAAGAAGAAACGGTTATAAGCTTTGTTTTCGGTAATAGATGGAGGTAGATTGGTTTGATTTCCAAGTCTAACGGCATCGATTGGTTTAATACCACTTAACCAGGCCCCGTTGCGACCACCTAATTGCCCATCTTCATTATCCTGCCTGCCTGCAAAATTCCACATAAAGTAACGCATGTACATTTGTCCGGTTTGAAATGAAAACATGTAACTCAGGTTATCCGCTAAAGTTGGCTGATGTGCATCATCAAATCCCATATAGTTTTTATAAAAATTAATATGCTCTGCTTTATCACTGTACATTCTTGGCGCCAGGGTTTTATCTGCAAAAACGTATTCAGATTTGGTTCCTGCAGATTCATATTTATCTTTTCCTTTTCTGTAAAGTTGTCCGGTTTCTTTAATGTCGATTTTTTCTGAGGTATAGTTTTCACCATAAAGCAAAGGACGATCGCCATATTGAGATCGGTTTACATAGCTTAAAAAATTAAAAGCATTTTCAGGATCGGTATTATTTAAGTTGGGTTTTGCATGTGCTCTTATAATTAAAACAGCAAAAGAACTGTAACCAAAGATTAAAAGAGTAGTGAACAGCATGATTAAATTCAATCCTTTTTTATGCTTACGGATGGAATAAAGTACGCCATAAACCAATGCTCCAATAACCAATACGGCGAAGAACAAAATTCCAGAACCGAAACCTAAACCGATTGTATTTACAAAAAAGTAATCAAAGTTCGCGGCAAAAGAAATCATATATTGGATAATGCCGAACTGAACAAATGCCAGTGCCAAAATAGAAATCATAAAAACTTTGAGTATACTTTTCCAGTTTGGATTCGGATTCTTTTTGAAATAATAAACAAAAATTAAAGCTGGGATAGCTAATAAATTTAACAGGTGCACACCAATCGAAAGCCCCATAATGTATGCCACAAAAAGCAACCAACGGTCTGCTTCTGGTTCATCTGCTATAGATTCCCATTTGAGTATTCCCCAAAAAACAATTGCGGTACAAAGAGACGACATCGCATATACTTCAGCCTCAACAGCCGAAAACCAAAAACTATCTGAAAATGCGTAAGCCAATGCACCAACCAAACCAGCACCAATAATGCTGATGATTTGAGCGCTCGTTATTTCTTCTATTTTTTTTATGATGGTCTTTTTGGCCAAAGCGGTGATGGTCCAGAAAAGGAAAAGAATAGTTCCGGCGCTAGCCAAGGCCGATGAAACGTTCATAAAGTAAGCAATCATATTTTTATCGCCCAGGGCCAGGGTAGAAAATAACCGCTGAATCATCGAAACGATAGGGGCCCCTGGCTGATGAACCACTTGCATTCGGAAGGCAGAAGCAATAAATTCTCCACAATCCCAGAAACTTACAGATTGATCTAACGTGAGAATATAAGTGATTGCGGCAATAGAAAAGCACAACCAACCCGTGATGGTATTAATTTTTGAATAATTCATAGTAAAATTTAGTCTTTGATAATAAATGATTTAAATGGTTCTCACTTAAAAAAGTCGTATAAAAAAATAAAATGTTGCATCCGATATGATGATTTTTTTATCTTTGCAACGCAACAAAGGAAGGGCAGGAAGAAATTTAAAATATTTTAAAATCACTCTTGCAAAATTAAAATAAGCTTCCTACATTTGCATTCCCTTTCGAGGATACGTTCTCGGAAAAGATTGTCCGATAGTATAAGGGTAGTACAACGGTTTTTGGTACCGTTTGTCTTGGTTCGAATCCAGGTCGGACAACGAAAATTTAATGTCGGATCGTGTTTGTAAAATGACATGATCCGATTTTTTTTTAACCGTAAACTACACGGATCATGCCATTGCAGTTTAACCCGGTAAAGTTATTTTCCGGAACAGGTTCTAGAGGACTATCACTAAAAATTGCTGAAAGTTACGGCAAACCTCTTGGTGATGTAACCATTCACAAATTCAGTGATGGCGAATTTCAACCTTCTTTTGATGAATCGATACGTGGCTGTGACGTTTTTTTAATCCAATCTACTTATCAGCCCAGCGATAATTTAATGGAACTTTTGCTAATGGTTGATGCTGCTAAAAGAGCATCGGCACATTACATTACAGCAGTTGTTCCTTATTATGGTTTGGCCCGTCAGGATAGAAAAGATAAACCTCGTGTAGCAATCGGCGCTAAATTGGTAGCTAATTTATTGAAATCGGCAGGTATTCACCGCATCATGACAATGGATTTGCATGCGGCTCAGATTCAAGGGTTCTTTGATATTCCGGTAGATCACTTAGATGGATCGGTAATCTTTGTTCCTTATATTAAAAGCTTAAACCTGCCAAATTTAACTATTGCATCGCCAGATATGGGTGGTTCATACCGGGCCCGTACTTTTGCAAAGTTTTTCAATGCTGAAGTGATTATCTGTGATAAACGCCGTAAACGTGCCAATGAAATCGAATCAATGTCGATTATTGGAGATGTAACCGGACAAGATGTAGTGTTGATTGATGATATTTGCGATACCGCCGGTACGCTATCAAAAGCTGCGGCCCTGATTATGGAAAATGGTGCTGCAAGTGTTAGAGCGGTTTGTACGCATGCTGTGTTATCAGGTAAAGCGGTAGAAACGGTAGAAAATTCAGTTTTAACAGAATTGATCGTGACTGATACGATTCCATTAAGAGTGGAGAGCGAGAAAATAAGAGTGCTAAGCACAGCAAGTTTGTTTGCGAGGGCAATCGCCAATGTAAATGAACACGGTTCGATTAGTGACTTGTTTAGAGTATAAAATTTAGGTAGAGGGTAGGGGGTTAAGACTTAATGTCTTTATACTCAATACTTGATACTTACTACTAATAAATAAATATAAATAAAATGAAAACAATCGCAATTAGCGGTTCTCCAAGAGAGAACGTAGGGAAACGCGATGCCAAGGAACTTCGTTACGAAGGTAAGGTTCCGGCGGTATTGTATGGTGGAAAAGAGCAACAACACTTAGCTGTAGTTATTGCTGATTTAAGAGATGTTATTTATACCCCGGAAGTAAATTTTGTGGAAATTGATGTTAACGGTGCTAAAACTAAAGCAATCGTTAAAGACACTCAATACCACCCACTTACTGACGTGTTAATGCACATCGATTTTCTTCAGTTATTCGACGAGAAAGAAATCGTAATGGAAATTCCAGTTAAATTAACAGGAACTTCTCCAGGTGTTAAAATGGGGGGTAAATTAATTCAGAAATTACGTAAACTTCGCGTTAAAGCTTTACCAGCTAACATGCCACAAAACGTTGAAGTAAGCTTAGAGAAATTAGAAGTAGGTAGTTTATTCCGCGTTCGCGACCTTAAAGTTGACGGATTCGTAATCACTAACACTCCTGAAGATACTATCGTTTCTGTTGCAATGTCTAGAGCATTAAAACAAGCAGAAACTGAAGCTGCTAAAGGTAAAAAATAATCAAGCTTTCTTGATTTTAAAAAAAAAACGGCTCGAATTTTCGAGCCGTTTTTTTTGTTTTAATATTTTTGCAAATAATCTTTCCGATACCAAGTCATTCCGCTGTCGCAAATTGTATGGATTTTTAATGAGGTTATTATTAAGGTTCTGGAATGAATTCAGGATGATGACGATATATAGTATTTTCTGAATATTCTTTCTTCAGCTTTAATCTTTGAGCTTTTTGCTTTAAGCTTCCGCTTTTATCTTTGGTCTTTCCGCATTAAGCTTTACCTTTGCGCCATGAAATATCTTATCATTGGCTTAGGTAATATAGGTCCGGATTATGCCCATACACGTCATAACATAGGTTTTGATATTGCCGATCAGCTCGTTAAAGATTTAGGTGGAAGTTTTGATAACATCCGTTTAGCTTATTATGCTGAAGTGAGTTTTAAAGGAAAAAAACTTCACGTAATTAAACCTACCACTTTCATGAACCTAAGCGGTAAGGCTGTAAATTACTGGATGAAAGAATTAAAGATCGCTCCAGAAAATGTTCTGGTAGTAGTGGATGATCTCGCCTTGCCCCTTGGCAAATTGCGATTAAAGCTTCAGGGCTCCAGCGCCGGGCATAATGGTTTAAAAAGTATAGAAGAGGTTTGCGGCGGACAAAATTATGCCCGTTTACGTTTTGGTATTGGTAGCGATTATCCAAAAGGCCGTCAGGTAGATTTTGTTTTAGGTTTGTTCGATAAAGATGAACAGCTCGAGCTTCCAGCCTTAATTGATAAAAGTGTAGATTTGATTAAAAGTTATGTAACTGTTGGTCCGGCGCACACCATGACCGCTTTCAATAAATAATCGTAAATAATACCCTAAAAACCTCTTATGACTTTAGCTGAATTCCGGGATTCCTTAAAATTAGATCAGCCAAAGCCAAATCTGTCTGTTCCATTAAAGGCACTTTGGTATGATGGCAAGGGAGAGTGGAACAATGCCCATAATGAAGTGGACCATTTAAGTGATATCTCTTCTTCTCGTATTCATGCCTATTTACATCGCAAAGAAGGTGATATCTGGAATGCCGATTACTGGTACAGGAAAGCAAAGGAAACTCGTCCGAATGTTTCTTTGGAAGAAGAGTGGGAAATGTTGGTAACAAGATTTCTGTAAAGAATTCGAGGCACAAACGTTTCAGTTTCCTTGTTGATTAATAACTAAGATCAATAAAATATCTGGCACAAAAAAAGAGACCACCTTTCGATGATCTCTTCATTATATTGTATTAGCTAAATGATTATTTAACTTGTTCTTCAGCCCTTGCGATATAGGCATCAATCATTTGCGCCTCGGCACTTTCAGGGTATTGCGTTTTGATTTTGGTGTAAGCCTCAACTGCACCTTTAAAATCTTTTTGATTTTCTGCAACCAAACCTAATTTTTTAAGAAACATTGGAGAAGTGAATTTGCTTGCTTTATCAGAAGCTTTTTTGTAATATGTTGAAGCTTGTTTGTAGTCTTTTAATTCACTGTAAGCATCACCCAATAAACCTAAAGCTAAAGGGTCTGCAACCGGGCTTCCAGTAGCGCTATATTTACTTAATGATTCCACAGCTTGTTTATAGTCGCCTTTACGCAAGTAAATTCCGCCTAAATATAAGTTGGCTAAGTTAGCCGATTTTGTATTATCATATTCTTTAGCGATTTGCTCCAAACCAGGATAACCACCTTCGCCTTTAATTGCTTTGTTAGATAAAGAATCTACACCGATATATTGTTCTGCTTTAAACATTTTGCTTGCAGCTTCTTCGGCACGACCTTTCAAGTACACATTTTGATACCAAAAATATACACCAATTAATAAAACCACAGCACCTGCTATAAATAGTAAGCTCTTGTTATTTTCCTGTAAGAATGAACCTTTTTTAGTAGGTTGAATTGTCTGGTTATCTGTTGTAGACATGTTTGTTTAAAAAATTTAAGATTGCAAAAATACATTTTTCAATCAAAGAATCAATCTTTATTTTGAAGTATTTAATTAAACATTAGTTATTTAGAGGGTAAAAAACGGTAAATTGCGCCATATTTATGTGGTTAAAGAATATTACGCTTCTAAATTTCAAAAACTATAACGATGCTGACATCCAGTTTTCGGATACGGTAAACGTTTTTACGGGTGATAATGGCTCTGGTAAAACCAATATGCTCGATGCGATTCATTACCTCTGCCTTTGTAAAAGCTATTTTAATCCTATTGATGGCCAGCAAATAAAAGCAGGTCAGGAAATTTTTATGATTCAGGGCGATTTTGACCGAAGCAATAAAAACGAAAAAATTTCATGTGGCGTAAAGCGTAACCAGAAAAAACAGTTTAAACGCAATAAAAAGGAATACGATAAACTTGCAGACCATATTGGATTATTTCCTGTAGTAATGGTTTCTCCATATGATGTGAATTTAATTATGGAAGGGAGCGAGGAACGCAGAAAGTTTATTGACAACGTCATTTCTCAAACCGATTCACACTATCTCGATCAGCTAATCTCTTACAATAGAATTCTTCTCAACAGAAATGCATTGCTAAAACAAATTGCAATTACCCGAAAATATGATCCTACATTATTGGAGATTTTGGATGAGCAACTGGTTTTAGCGGGGAATAAAATATTTGCCACCCGAAAGGCTTTTATGGATGAGTTTATTCCGCTGTTTAATCAATATTATACCTACCTTACTGAAAATAAAGAAACCGTTGAATTAAATTATCAATCTCAGTTGAATGATAGTGCTTTTGGTGAGTTGCTGCAAAAGTCGGTTGAAAAGGATCGGGTTTTAGAACGTACCACCACGGGCATTCACAAAGATGAGCTGGCTTTTGTAATTAGCGGAATGCCCCTAAAGAAGTTTGGATCACAGGGCCAGCAGAAATCTTTCTTAATTGCGTTGAAGATAGCACAGTATGCCTATCTCGCCAAAAACAAAGGATTCAAACCATTGCTTCTGCTCGATGATATATTTGATAAATTAGATGATAGCCGGGTGCAGAAGTTGATGCAAATGGTCTCTCATCACGATTTCGGACAAATATTTATTACCGATACAGGGAAAGAAAGAGTGAAATCTATTTTTGAAAAAATAGAAGTTGATGTAACTTTGTTTGAAGTAGAAGAGGGACAAATAAAAAATGCGTAAACCGAATGATATTACCATGAAAGATGCCGTGAGCAAAATGCTTGACGTGTATCGCTTACGCCGTAAATTCGATGAAACCTCTATTTTGGCGGTGTGGCCTGAAATTATGGGGACCGCTATTGCCAACAGAACCACCCAACTTTATATTCATGATAAAAAATTATTTATCAGAATAGAATCTTCGGTGATTAAAAATGAACTGGTGTTGGTTAGACAAGGGATTATTCAAAAGTTAAACGAACATGCCGGTAGTCAGGTAATCACTGAAATGGTGTTTCTTTAAAATTACATCTAATAGCATATGCTTGTAATATAATAAGCCTGATTATGAAAATAATCAGGCTTATTATTTGGGCTCCAAACTTAAGGATGCCGGGCTAAAACTAGCTTCTTCCGCCACCAAATATTTTGGCCAAAATCCAGATCAGTAGTGCAACTACCACTACAACTATAATGATACCAGACCAAATGCCGGCTTTAAATATACCTCCAACAAGTTCACAACTGCTTAAGGTAGTGCATAAAAATGCGATTAGTGCTATAGGTAGTATCTTTTTCATATGATGTTAAATTATGTATATGCTAACATCAAAGCGTAAAGAAAGTTTTAATTAAGGCTATTTGCCGTTAACTTTTAACAATTCTACTTCAAAAATTAAAGCACTATATGGTGGAATATCAGCACCTGCGCCGCGTTCGCCATAAGCTAAGTTATACGGAATGAAGAACTTATATTTTGAGCCTGCAGGCATTAACTGAACGCCTTCAGTCCACCCAGGTATAACCCTGTTTAACGGGAAACTAATTGGCTCGCCTCTGTCATAAGAGCTATCAAATTGTTTGCCGTTTAATAAAGTTCCTTTGTAATGAACCAAAACTGAATCAGTAGCTGTTGGTTTTACGCCAGTTCCGGCAGTTAAAACCTCGTATTGTAAACCGCTGGCTGTTGTTTGTACGCCAGCACGTTTTTTGTTTTGTTCTAAGAAATCTTGTCCTTCTTTTATCATGGGTGCAAATTTAATTTTGTTTGCTTCAGCTTCAGCTTTGTTTTTTACTGCTGATGCTTTTGTAATAGCTTCGTTAATACACTGTTGGGCTTGTTCCTGGGTTAAAATAACTTTACCGCCGGTAAATGCGTCTTTCAATCCCTTCAACAAAACGTCGTAATTTAACGTAGATAAACCGGTGGATTTTAAGCCCGATCCGATTGAAGTTCCGAAAGCGTAACTCGTAGAATCGAGGCCTGATCTCAGTCCGGTAGTAACCGTAGTTGTTTTTGTGGTCGTAACGGTTTTCCTGGCAACAGGTTTTTTTGCAGCAGTTTTAGTTTGTGCATTTGCTGCAACAGCGATACTTGAAATGCATACCGCTAATAAAAATTTCTTCATTGTGTATGGTGTTGTGATATTTTCAACGTTATATCCGGTTGATTATTTTAAGTTGGAAAGATACAAAATTGATAAAACAATAAAACCCCGAATGATCGAGGTTTCATTGTAATTTTTTCTCTTATAAAAGACTAGAAACGCTCATCTGCTTTGAAGAAGAAGTTGCCTTCGATTTCAGCGTTTTCATCAGAGTCTGATCCGTGAACCGCATTAGCATCAATTGATTTCGCATATTTCTGACGGATAGTTCCTTCAGCAGCTTCAGCTGGGTTAGTAGCGCCAATTAATTTTCTGAAATCTTCAATTGCATTATCTTTTTCTAAAATGGCAGCAACGATAGGTCCTGAAGACATAAAGCTTACTAAATCTTTGTAGAAAGGACGTTCAGCGTGAACTGCATAAAACTGACCAGCAGTTTCATCAGTTAACTTTGTATATTTTAATGCAACAATTTTGAAACCTGCATTGGTAATGTCGTTTATGATCGATCCGATGTGGCCGTTTGCAACTGCATCAGGCTTGATCATTGTAAAAGTTCTGTTAGTGCTCATTGTATGAATATGAAATTTTCTGCAAAAATACGTTTTAATTGATGAATATTAAAAGGATAACGTTAAATAGCTGACATTAATATTAATTTTTACTTAGCTTTGCAGCGCAAAAATATATGTTGACATTAACAGAATTAAAATCCCTACTGGCTACGCCACAACGAATTGTGATCACTACGCATCATAAACCTGATGGCGATGCAATGGGCTCATCATTAGGTTTATATGGATATCTGATTCAAAAAGGTCATCATGTAAAAGTGGTTACGCCAACCGATTATCCTAGTTTTTTGCACTGGATGCCGAATAACGGAGATGTAATCATCTTTACTGAAGAGCAGGAAAAGGCTACAAAATTGGTAGATGAAGCTTCCATTATTTTTTGTTTAGACTTTAGTACCTTAGGTCGCATCAATGAGCTTGGCGAATTGGTGAGGGCTGCTGGCGCTAAAAAGGTGATGATAGATCATCACCTGGAACCCGAAGATTTTGACGATTATCGTCATTGGGATATCAATGCCTGTGCTGCTGCACAATTGGTTTATGATTTTATTGTGAACCAATTAGATGACAAAGCAGGGATTAACAAAGATGTGGCATCTTGTTTATACACAGGAATCATGACAGATTCAGGTTCGTTTCGTTTTGAGTCCGCAACATCAAATGTTTATCGCATTGCTGCTGATTTAATTGATCTTGGTGCAGAACACTGGAAAATTCATCAGGCAGTTTACGATAATGCCAGCGAGGATCGTTTGCGTTTTCTGGGTTACTGTTTATCAAACAAACTAGAGGTAATCAGGGAATATAATACAGCAATAATTTCTGTAACAAAAGAGGAGCTTTATCGCTTTAAAAGTGAAACCGGCGATACCGAGGGTGTTGTAAATTACGCTCTATCAATTAATGGTGTTCGCCTGGCGGCGCTAATTATCGAAAGAACAGACAAAGTGAAGCTATCGGTTCGATCTACAGGCGATTTCCCTGCAAACGAAATTTGCAAGAAATACTTTAACGGTGGCGGGCACAGAAATGCTGCCGGCGGCGCTTCAGAAAAACCGTTGAATGAGGTAGTAGAGGAATTTAAATCTATACTCGAGGAATATAAAAATCAATTAATTGCATAAGCAAGAAACCAAATAAAAACAAGTTTAATTATAAAAATGAAAAAAGGAATAATTGTTCTTTTAGCGGCAACTTTAGGTTTAGCTGCTTGTAACAAAGAAAAAAAGGGAGCGGGTGGTTTGTTATATACTATTCACCATTCTGAAGGAAATGAAAAAATTAAAGAAGGTGATATCGTTAAAATGAACTTTATTCAGAAAAATGATAAAGATTCGGTTTTAGGCAGCACTTATGACATGGAAAGCCCTCAGGTATTTCCTGTTCAGAAAAAAATGTATGCTGGTGATATGAATGATGTACTAACCTTGTTTGGAGAAGGTGATAGTGCAACTTTCAAAGTAAACCTTGATACAATGGCTTTCTATAGCAAACAACCTAAGCCAGAGCAATTCAAAAATGATAAATACATCACTTTTACAGTGAAAATTGAAAAAGTATTTGCTAAGAAAGCGGGCGAAGCTGATTCAACTTTCAACAAAAGAGCTGGTGAGTTTTTCCAGGCTGATTTCAAAGCAAGTGCGGATAAAAAGAAAAATGCGGAAGAAGGAAAGTTGAAAGCCTACATTGCAGATAACAATTTAAAAACAACTACTTCGGCAACCGGTCTGCAATATATTATCAAAACTCCGGGTAACGCAGAAAGAGCCGCTTTAGGCGATACCGTTACTTTAAGTTATACAGGTAGGGTTACGAAGAAAAATGATAAAGGAAAATACCCTATTTTTGATACCAGCGATGAAAAAACTGCTAAAGAAGAAGGTAAATTTCAAGCAGGAAGACCATATGGCCCAACTAAAATGGCTATTGGATCAACTATTCCTGGTTTTACAGAAGCAATTCAGTTAATTGGTAAAGGTGGTAAAATTACAGCCATTATCCCTTCAAAACTTGGATATGGTGAGCAAGGCGCTCCTCAGGTAGGTATTTTACCATACAGTCCAATCGTTTTTGATATCGAAATTACTGACATCAAAAAAGGTACAGCACCAACTCCTGCAGCCCCGGCAGCACCTGCTATTAAATAAGAAGTTTATAATCTAATGAATAAAAAATCTTGCCCAGTAATATTGGGCAAGATTTTTGTGTTTAAAAGCCTGCCAAACGACGAAATGAACGCAAATTAGGTTCATGGTCTACAATACAATCTAAACAATAATGAAAAGAACATTAATAATTTTATTTGCTGCAATTCTGGGTCTAACTGCTTGTAATAAATTTGAAAAGGGCGAGGGAGACATGACCTATAAAATTTACAAAAGTGAGGGAAAACCTAAAATTCAGGAAGGCGATTTCATTAAGTTTAATGGAATACAGATGATTGAGACAAAAGATGGAGACTCAACGCTAGTGAATACTTACGATAATGAACGCCCGGCATTTTTCCCGGTAACGAAATCGATGTTTAAAGGTGACCTGGTTTCTGCATTGAAGCTTTTGGGTGAAGGTGATAGCGCCTCATTTAAACTCAATTTGGATTCAATGGCCAAATATTCTGGACAGCCAAAACCAGCAGAGGCTAAAAATAACTATGCAACCTTTACCGTAAAAATTGAAAAGGTGTTGCATAAAGTTGCAAACGAAGCTGATTCAGTTTTTGAAAATAAAAAACGGGATTTTTATAAAGCAGAATATGAGGTTTTGATCGCAAAAAACAAAGCGAACGAGGCAGCTAAAATAGCAAAGTACATTGCAGATAATGATCTAAAAATCACAACTACAGCATCTGGATTAAATTATATCATCGAGGCACCGGGAAATGCAGTTCGTGCTGAATTAACAGATACGATTTTGGTGGATTATACTGGTCAGTTTACCAATAAGAAAGCTGATGGCAAAATCAATGTATTCGATACATCAAATGCAGGAATTGCGAAAGAGGCGGGGATCTATTCACCTATGGCGCAGTACGCAGCCAGACCGCTTGTTTTGGGCCAGTTGCCTGCAGGATTTGCTGAAGGTGTTAAGATGATCGGTATTGGTGGCAAAATTAAAATTATTATTCCATCTAAATTAGGTTATGGAGAAAACGGCGGCGGCCCTATCAATCCATTTACACCTCTGGTTTTTGATATTGAATTAAAATCAATAATTAAGCCTAACGCCGTAGCAGCAGGAAACAGATAGATTTCACTTATTTCTATGAATCCCAAAAATTGATTTAGTGGTCAGTTTTTGGGATTTTTTTTGTCTATATTTTTTCACACTTCAATCGCAATAATTTTTATAAATTAGGTTAACCACTAACCAATCTATATGATGCGCTTGCAACAATCTACTTTTTATAAGTACGGCAAAATCGTGTTGTTATTTTATCTTTTGGTTGCTTGTTGCGCAAAAGTTTTTGGTCAGAATAAACAAAAAGAAATCGATCGGCTGATTGTACAGGTACCCATGCTTATGCGTAGTTATGCGAGTAGTGCAAAAAAGCAAATTGCCATAATCAATCATCTCTCCAATCAGTACCATTACCAGCACGGGAAGATCGAAAGTGCCTTTTTTCGCTCCTGGATAAAATATCGTGAAGCCTCAACAGATGATTGCATCATCTCAATTGATAGTGCGCTTAAAAATATTGCCTTAATCGAAAAAGATTCTTCAGTAGTTAAATTTTATATTTTAAAAGGCCAATGCTACGTTAAAAAACGATTGTTTAATCACGCAGTAGATCATTTTAGTATGGCGCTCGACATTGCTGAGAAAAACAAGGATATCACTAATAAAACAGGCGCTTTAATCAGCATTGGCTGGGCCTACATGGAAAATGCGAAGCCGCTCGAAGCCATCAACTTTTTTAACGAGGTTCTTAGGCTCAACCCTCAAAAAAAATATCAAAACAGGGCAACGGTATTATGTAATATTGCTTCTTGTTATAATTTATTAAAGCATTATCAATATGCTGAAAAATATGCATTGCAAGGGATTCGAACTGCTAAAGAATTAAATAGTGTGATGGACCTGGCGAACGGCCTGAATATTCTGGCCAGAAGTTATTACCATCGGAATCAGTTTCCAAAGGCCAAACTTTATTTGCATGAAGCCAGCATAGCAAGAGCTAAAATTGCCGATCCTGCAATGCTGGCCAGTGATTATCTGGAGCTTGCTGATGTTTACAATAAGTCAGAAATGCCTGCGGCAGGTATTGAATATGCCCGCAAAGCGGAATTGATAGCGCAAAAAAATAAGATAGATTTAAAACTGGAGAATGCTTACACCATCCTAAGCAAATTATATAGTAAAACCGGAGATTATAAACGTGCTGCTTCGTATTATGAAAAACTCATTTCGTTGAGGAAAGAAAATGAAAGTGAAGATTATGTCAAAGCACTTGCTGAATTGCAGGTGAAATATGATAGCGAGAAAAAGGCGTCTGAAAACCTCAAGCTTAAAGAAGAAAATCTCGAAAACAGACTTAATATCAGTAATAAACAACGTTGGCTTATTATTTTGATCGCCAGTTTATCTGTATTTATATCAAGCAGTATTTTATTTTTATTTCTATATTCAAAACAAGTATAAAAGCCAGAATGCGGTACAG
>NZ_AJLG01000107.1 GCF_000258495.1 Pedobacter agri PB92 | reverse complement strand
AGTTTATCCATTTTGGTTTAACCTCTCAAGATATTAATAACACTGCCATTCCTTATTCCATTAAACTGGCGCTAAACGAAAGTTATTATCCAGCTATTGCTTCATTAATTGAAAAAATAAATGGTTTGGCAACTGAATGGAAAGATATTCCAATGTTGGCGCATACTCATGGCCAACCAGCATCGCCAACTAAGCTAGGGAAAGAATTTTTGGTTTTTGCAGAGCGGTTAGCGATACAAGTTGAAGCCTTGAAAGCCATACCCAACAGTGCCAAATTTGGTGGAGCAACAGGAAACTTTAACGCACATCACATTGCTTATCCGCAAGTGAATTGGGTAGATTTCTCGAACAAACTCGTAAATCAAACTTTAGGATTGACGAGAGCACAACATACTACGCAAATTGAACATTACGATCAATTTGCAGCACAATGTGATGCTTTAAAACGTATTAACAACATCATTATCGATTTAGACAGAGACATCTGGACCTATATATCTAAAAATTATTTCAAACAGAAAATCAAAGCTGGAGAAATTGGTTCATCAGCTATGCCACACAAGGTAAACCCCATCGATTTTGAAAATGCAGAAGGAAATGCTGGCATTGCAAATGCGTTGTTTGAATTTTTTGCGGCTAAACTTCCAATTTCAAGATTACAAAGAGATTTAACGGATTCTACTGTGTTGAGAAATATTGGTGTTCCACTTGGGCATACCCTTATTGCAATCCAGTCAACTTTGCGTGGGTTAAATAAAATTTTATTGAACGAAGCAGCTTTACATGCTGATTTAGATGATAACTGGGCGGTAGTGGCAGAAGCCATTCAAACTGTACTACGCAGAGAGAATTTTCCTAATCCTTATGAGGCATTGAAAGAACTCACCCGTACAAATTCAAAAATCAATGCAGCGAGTATTGCAGATTTTATTGAAGGTTTAGCCGTTGCTGAAGAAGTGAAAGTGCAATTGAGAAGCATCACACCATTTAATTATACTGGTGTTTTCTAGCTAAATTAAATTGACGCTAAACAGACAGCATGCAAAAGTTTTATTGGCGACTAATTGTTAATTTTGTTTATTCTAATTGATTAAGACATGACCATTAACGTATATACAGAACAAACTCCAAATCCAGCTACCATGAAATTCATGGTGAACAAGCTATTAATAAACGGAAGTGAAGATTTCGCAACGAAAGAAAGTGCAGAGCATTCTCCGTTTGCAAAGGAGTTATTTAAGTTCAACTTTGTTTCTGGTGTATTTTTCGCCAGTAATTTTGTAACCATTACTAAAACAGATGATGCAGATTGGGCAGATATTGAAGCCATTTTAAAAGAATTTGTTAAAGGTGCTGTTGAATCTGAATTAAAGATTAAGGAAGCTACAGCCGAAGAAGCGCCTGCTTTCGAAGGTTCAGAAACGGAAATAAAAATTCAGCAGATTTTGCATGATTATGTTCGTCCTGCTGTAGAGCAAGATGGTGGTGCAATCACTTATAAATCTTTTGATGAAGGTGTTGTAACTGTAGAATTACGCGGTTCTTGCAGTGGATGTCCATCATCAACCATTACTTTAAAATCTGGAATTCAAAATCTATTACAAAGGATGGTTCCAGAAGTTACAGATGTAGTTTCAGAGGCATTATAACTCGTTATCTTTCATAGTTTATTAAAAGAATGGCCCGCTGATTTAGCGGGCCATTCTTTTTTATATCTATATTTTTTAATGTCTTGCTGATTTTGGAGATCAACGTTGCTTGAGAAAGATCAAATATTCATCAAAAATACCTTTTGATTGCTTCAAGCGTTTCCGCAGTTAATTTACCATTGGTGGCAAGTATTTCTCTTTTTGTAAAATAATCGTTTCCACCAGAAAAATCGAAAACTTCCCCTCCAGCCTGTTGAACTATGAAACAGCCGGCAGCAAAATCCCATTGTTGCAAATTATATTCAAAAAATGCATCGAAACGACCACAGGCTGTATAAACTAAATCAATCGCAGCAGCACCAATGCGGCGTACACCATGGCTCTTCTGCATCATCTCTTCGAGCAACTTCAAATACTGCGCTTGTTTATCAAATTGATAATAAGGAAATCCCGTGGCCAATAAACTTGATTTCAAATCAGGATTCACTGACACCTGTATTTCTTTTTTATTGAGAAAAGCTTTACCACCCCGGTAACTGTAAAACATTTCGCCCCGGTTAAGCTCATAAACAACACCAATTACTGGCAAACCATTCTCATATAAAGCAACGCTAATTCCGTAGGCAGGGATGCCATGAATGAAATTTGTCGTCCCATCTAATGGATCGATAATCCAGATAAAGTTTTTGCCTTCCCGGCTAATTGTTTTCTCTTCGGTAATAAATCCAGCATCTGGGATTAGCTTTTCCAGGTTCTGAACAAGTTTCTGCTCTGCTGTTTTATCAACATATGAAACCATATCATTCAAACCTTTATACTCTATTTTACTGGCATCAAATTGCATTGATTCTTTACGGATAAAATTTCCGGTAAGTTTCACAATTGAGATTACCTTGTTGCATAGTAATTCGTAATTCATAGCTATTTAACAAAAACCCAGGGATGTTGTTGGAATTAATATGATTTTAGAGATGATCTCAGGATGCCAAAGTATTCTTGTTTCTTAAGGCATAAGCACTTAAGGCAATACCGCCAATTACCAAAAAAGTAGATATCATTTCAGCTTGAGTAAATGACAAGCCAAATACATGGTATTTTGAATTCACGCGAATCAATTCAATACAGAAACGTTCGATGCCATTTAAGATCATATAAATGCCGAACATTAAACCTGGCGCTTTTATTTTATCGCGAATGCTCCACAAAAAAGCAAAAAGCAATAAACAAATAATTACTTCATAAATTGGCGTTGGGTAAACACCTTGAGCCAGTTCATTACAAAATTTGCCTGTACAGCCGGGAATGGGAATACCCTCGCCTACTACATTATTTGGATATTTATAAGACCACAACCAATCTGGCAACCATGAAAAAGGTTTTGGATTACTATTTACGATTCCCCAATCTCCATCGCCAGATAAATGACAACCGATACGGCCCACTGCATAAGCCAACATCATTCCCGGTCCACCAACATCAAGCATGTGTAAAGGCTTAATTCCGTTTCGTTTGGCAATGATCAGCACTGCTGCACCACCACAGATTAAACCACCATAAAAGGTTAAGCCACTAAAAGATAGCAGTCGCTCTATTGGATTCTGAACAAAATCATCCCAGTATTCTAAATTATCGAAAAACTTGGCTCCTAAAAAGCCCCAAATTGCTGCCCAAACAATCAAATTACTCATGATCTGGTACGGATGTACAGTAACTTGTGTTTCTTTTGGTTTATCTAGCTTGTTTTTATCTTTCTCCTTATAATCCCAATAGGCAAACAAACCTGCAAAAAATAATCCGCCTAATAAATTCCCTTTGGTTGACATTAAGATGGATTGTGCATCGCTTACAAAAAGAGAATAATTTAGCAATGCGTAAACCAACTTATAGCCAATGATGAAGCCAAAAAGCGCATTCATAATTATCTCAGAAGTAGTTGCCGGTTTGCCGATAACAATGGTTTTCTTTATCGGATGAAGAACACCTAATGCTTCTTTACGTTTAAGCTCTTTTGTAAATGCCCAGTAACCAGCAACAAATGCAATGGCTACAAATACACCAAAAGTGTTAAAGGGCAACGGCAGATTAATGCCAAACAAATATTCTAAGAAATGCGAAACGGTAGGAAACATAAAAATTATTTGTTGCGAAGATAGGAAACAAAGGTTAAAGCTGAAAGCCTAAGATTAACGACGAAGGTACTTTAACCAGAAATACTAAAATAGGATTAAGCAAACCATTGTCCAGGGATTGCAGATTAGCATATAACTACGAAAAAGCACTGACTAAATGCACCTCTAGTGGTGTACGTAAGCAGTTTCGAGTTCTGCCACCTCGACTTCGCCGTCGGCTGTCATTTCCAATAACTTCACTGCTTTTAACTCGTTAACCATTATCGGATCATACTTGGCTCGTACTTTTACGTAGTTTTTGGTAAAACCATGCATGTATCCCATTTTTTGATCAGCTTCAAAAAGTACCTCGGCCTCGCTTCCAATCTGTGACTCGTAAAAGGCCCTTCTCTTTTTATCTGAAAGGATGTGCAGCATTTTACTCCGTTCATTGCGTTGGCTTCCTGGCACTACGCCTTTCATTTCTGCAGCTACTGTCAATTCACGCTCAGAATAAGTAAAAACGTGCAAGTATGAAATATCTAATTGATTTAAGAACTGGTAAGTATCCAGAAAATCTTCCTTTGTTTCTCCGGGAAAACCTACAATCACATCTACTCCTATGCAGCAATGCGGCATAACTTCCTTAATTTTCGCTACGCGTTCTACATAAAGGTCTCTACGGTAGCGGCGGCGCATTAACCCTAGAATTTTATCAGAACCTGATTGTAAAGGAATATGGAAATGAGGAACAAAACGTTTTGAGGTAGAAACAAACTCGATAATTTCATTACTCAACAGGTTTGGCTCAATAGATGAAATTCGGATGCGTTCAATTCCTTCAACCTCGTCTAATGCTTTTACCAAATCAAAAAACTTGTCTTCACGTTCGCCATTACGGATCCCAAAATCGCCAAGGTTTACCCCTGTAAGAACAATTTCTTTAACACCGCTTTCTGCAATCATTTTAGCCCGGTTAACTACATTTTCAATAGTATCACTGCGGCTTGCACCACGAGCTAAAGGGATAGTACAATAAGTGCAGGGATAATCACAACCATCCTGAACTTTTAAAAAGGTACGTGTCCTATCTCCGATAGAGTAAGATGCAATAAAGTTATGGTTTACTTTTTCGATGTTTTGCTGGTGAACAACTGCTTTAGGTTTTTAGTTAAGTCAGTGATATATTCTACAATCCGGAATTTTTCCGCAGCCCCAAGAACCATATCAACACCTTCGATATCGGCAATTTCCTGAGGCTTAAGTTGAGCGTAGCAACCAACAATGGTTACAAATGCATTCGGAGAATATTTTAACGCTTCCTTAACTACCTTTCTGCATTTTTTATCAGCATGATCAGTAACCGAACAAGTATTAATCACATAAACATCAGCCTGATCCTGAAACTCTACTACAGCATAACCTGCATCAGTAAACAATCTACCAATTGTGGAAGTTTCAGAGAAGTTTAACTTACAACCTAATGTATAAAATGCGACCTTTTTCATTGAGCCTGCAAAGATAGCAAAATTAGTTTTCAGTTAGCTGTTTTCAGATTTTAGTCAGTTTGTAATTTGTAAATTTTCATCATATTGAAACAACCGCAAGAAGAAAAATGGACATAAGTATATCTACTTTTCATTCCACCGATAACTATCTTGTTCAAAGCCTGCTAAATCCAGCACTCTGCTAATCACAGTACCAGCTACCTCTTCAATAGATTTTGGTAGACTGTAAAATGATGGATTGGCAGGACAAATAATGCCGCCTGCTTCTGTAACGGCCTTCATATTGTTAATGTGGATTAAACTGAAAGGCGTATCCCGAACTACTGCAATAAGTTTTCTGCGTTCTTTCAATATTACATCCGCAGCCCTGGAAATCAGGTCATTCGAAATACCATGCGCTATTCGCCCTAATGTACCCATTGAGCATGGAACAATAATCATGGTATCGTATTTTGCGGAACCAGATGCGAATGGAGCGTTGAAATCGTTCTTACTGTAAAAAGTGAACTGATCATAATGGTTATAATTTTCATTGCCGAGTTCAAATTGCCAAACTTCTTTGGCATTATCGCTCATTACCACCCCAACAGCACTAATCTGATCTTTTAATTTTTCCAATTGATCGAACAATACCTTCGCATAAATTGATCCGCTTGCACCAGTAACGGCAACGACAACCTTCTTTTTCATCTAACAAAAGTAAGTTTTATTAGTAGCATTATTAAAAACAAAAAAGGGCCAGAACAAAAGTCCTGACCCTACATCTACCTATGAAAAACATACCCCCGAAAGGGTAAGAACAAATATATATAAATTTTTAAAAAAAGATAATGCAGAAGTGTTAAATCCGTTAAATCAATTTATTTTCTTAAAGAACAAATTTAAAAACCTGAAATTCAATCACTTAAAGTCAAATAAAAATATAATTTAATTGAGTAATAGATAAAAATGAGCTTGCCAATTGGAAATGTGATCTGGCCCGTGGCAGATCTTACACGGAATTTTATAGCAAATGGCGTGTAAATACCTTGAAATCCTGGATAAATCATATGCTAAAAAGTAAGATTAATCTTACTTTATAAATCAATTATGTTTATTTAAATCCAAATTTGATCTGATTCTACAAAGTGTTTCGAAAGGCACACCAAGAAAAGAGGAGACATATTTAATTGGAATATTAAATTGAGCTGTTAAGTTAATTGATACGAGAACACGTTGTTAACGAAAAGATAGTATTTCTTTTCTCTACCACGTATTGTTAGCAGATTATTATTTTTAGATAGACTGGCTTTGCTATAAGTGAATATAGTTAGGCAATTAAAGCAACGTTCGTTGCAATCAGGCCTTTATCACTTAACTCAATTTCGAATGACACCCGGGCATCAAGATTTACAGCCTCTGGAAGTCCTTCTAAATTAAAGCCTATATCCTGATGATTCTCATCGAGAATGGTACCACACTTATTTTCGATATCGATGTGAGATATTACGCCCACTCTATTTTGACCCATTTAGAATAAACAAAAAATTTTTGCAATAATACCGATATAAGTATAATTAAAACTACAAATAATAAAATTTTTGAACAACTTTCAGCTATAAAATATTTGAGAGTAAATATCCAAACCGAAAATTGAATGGTAATATTAACGTATTGAGATTATTCGAACACAAAACATTGAACGAAAAATATCCAAATTATTATCTTTTTTTTTAATAATTATGGTTAAATTGAACAGTATATTTCCTGGAAAGCATCGGCTTTTAAATTAGTTGTTATAATAAACCCTTAAAATAAATTATTATGAACAATACAAACCTAAAAATGGATGAGCAATCTGAAATTATAGATATTTCAGAGGAAAAAGAGTGCAGATATTGGACAAGTCGACTCGGCGTGAAGATAGAAGTCTTAAAATCAGCTATCAGGGCAACCAGATGTGTCACATTAAAAGATATTTCAGTTTATTTTGATCAAAATAATATTAAACATCTGACCACCCATAGTTGATCATTTTTTTCTTCCGTATATTTCAGTCAGTGATTTTAACCACTTTTTGGTTGGCTCAAGCTGTGCCATGTCCAATCGCCATGTCCAGTTTCCATCTGCCTTACCTGGAATATTCATTCGTGATTCCTCACCTAAACCTAGCACATCCTGAATAGGAAGAATGGCTGTTTTTGCGGTAGAAGCTAAAGTTAATTTGATTATCTCCTTATGAAATTCATTATCTTCAAAAGCATGGCCTAGGTACGTTATTGTCCTTTCCCGGGTTTGCTCATCTATTTCATTTTTAAACCACCCGATTGATGTATTGTTATCATGAGTTCCAGAATATGCAATGCAATTACTTGTTTCAAAGTTGTGAGGAATGTGCGGCGAGATAACCATATCGGCTCCAAAACCAAATTGTAAA
The DNA here is from genome assembly GCF_000258495.1 of Pedobacter agri PB92. Classification (GTDB taxonomy): domain Bacteria; phylum Bacteroidota; class Bacteroidia; order Sphingobacteriales; family Sphingobacteriaceae; genus Pedobacter; species Pedobacter agri. The sequence continues at coordinate 9,965 of NZ_AJLG01000107.1, read as the reverse complement.
ACTTTCATCCCTGGTAAATTAAACTTATCTCTTAATAATTCCACGTCGTCACTTATTTCTCCCAAATCTTCAGCAATGAAAGGCATGTCTGGAAAGTTAGAATTAATTTTACTAAAAAAACCTGCTCCAGGTCCATTTTGCCAAACTCCATTAATTGCATCGCTGTCTGCAGCTGGCACCTCCCAAAAAGATGAAAACGCCCGAAAGTGATCTAACCGCAATAGATCATACATTTCCATATTTTTTTTTAGCCTTCCGATCCACCAATCGTAATCGTTTTGCTTTAATATATCCCAGTTGAAAACTGGCATCCCCCAAAGCTGGCCTTTTTCATTAAAATAATCTGGCGGAACACCTGCAACATGAGTTGGCTTAAGTTGATCATCAAGTTTAAAAAGTTCGGGCTGTGACCAAACCTCTACAGAATCATAGTCGAGATAAAAAGGCAGGTCACCAATGATACTTATATCGTTTAGGTTTGCATAATCTTTTAAATTATGCCATTGTTTAAAAAATACATACTGTTGCCATTTAACCTTATTAATCTCATCATGATATTTATTTTCAAAAGCAGAAATTGTTTTTGAATCGCGGAATTTGAAGTCGTCGGGCCAGTTATACCATTCCGTTTGCTGGTGATGATTCTTGATTGCGGTATAGCGTGAAAAATCTTCGAGCCATTCTTTTTCTATTTCACAAAAGGTTTCGAAAGCCTTCACTAAATTAACAGGCAAACGTTTTTTGAATGTTTGATAAGCTTTGTGTAAAGTTTTAAGTTTTAAAACCTCTACGTCTGCGAAGGAAACTTTTCCGTCGGAAGGAATTTTAGTAGATTCTAAATCAGCACTTGTGATCAACTCTTCTGCTACAAGTTGTTCCAAATCAATCAATAGAATATTTCCTGCTTTTGAAGAATTGCTCGAATAAGGACTATAACCATTCCCCTTTTTTGTTGGGTTGAGCGGCAACAGTTGCCAGTATTTTTGATCCGTTTCGGTTAAAAAATCGATAAATGCCTTTGCTTCTTTACCGAAGTCGCCTATTCCATAAGCAGAGGGTAGTGAAGTAATATGCATTAAAATACCTGCGCTTCTTTTATTTTTTTTCTCGCTTAGTTCTATGATTCCGAGTTGAACATCCGTAAAGATTTGATTGATCAAAATTCCTTCGTTCAAGATATCTTTTACACCATCCTTATCGTCAAGGATATTTTTCCAGTAGGTAGGCCAGGTTTCAGGAAGAACAATCTGGGTTTTCAACCAATCAAAATCCTGGCTGTTTTCTTTAGACGTGATTGATGCTAGACCCACCGGAACCACAACAATTACAGTTTTTTGCTGCTTCTTGCGGGCGAAAGCCAAAATGTTCGTTTGATAATCTCCAATTACTTTCAGCGGAATATATTCACCTGATGCAAAAACATCCTCGTTTTCTTTTCTGAACTTCAGTAGCTTTTCAGTAAGCCACAATTTGATTTCGCCAGAATATCTTTCGTTCCATTGCTGCTTGATAGCGGAATCTGCCTTCAGCAAATTATTCCGCCGTTTATAATCAACAGGCCTTCTATTATCTGGATCTACCAGGCTAAAATCCCACAACTCGGAGCCCTGGTACAAATCAGGAATACCTGGACAAGTGAATTTAAGTATTAGCTGCGACAAGCTGTTTATAATTCCAAAATCGGCTATATCAGATAAAATTTTAGTTATTTCCTGATAAGTTTCTTCTTGTTTATTAATTAGCTGGTTCGCGAATTTTTTAACCAACTGCTCGTATTCTTCGTTTGGCTCTGCCCAGTCCGATCTTTTCTTTGCCTCTCTAAGCGCCTTCTCAATATACATTGCCAGTCGATTTTGAAGATCATCATCGGGTTCTCCCGGCATTGGCATTGCACCTAAAATAGTCTGTAAAATTAAATAAGCATCATTATTATGAACGGACTCGAAAATATGATGCAATGGTTTTGATCTTTTAATAGCTTTAATGAAATTATCAACTGCTGTTTTCCATTTTTCCGGCAGATCAGTAAGCACATTAATCCTTGCCCTAAAATCTTCCCCCCTCTTGGTATCATGTGTGGCACTACCGTTAAGAGATAGTGGCCAATTTTGCTGCCGATCTTTCATCTTACTATGAAATTCGTCTAAACTTAAACCAAAGGCATCTGGCGAATCACCAACTTCTGAATGACCAATAAAGCGGTTGTAAGTGAACATTACCGTATCCTCCACACCTTTCGCCATCAATGGTCCTGTAAACTGCATTAATCGCTGATAAAAAATACTTAATGCCTGATTTTGACGAACATTTCCTTTTTTCGGCATTTTGATAAAAATGCGTATCAATATAGAAGCAACCTCTTTTAAATTTTGTTTTTCGCCAACCTTATTCAGTATCGTTATTAGATTTTGTGCATCAACTTCAGGCAACGGAAAAGAGTAATTATAATATCGGTATACCGGCATTTGAATTAACATTTCGGCGATGCCATGTTTAAACTGTTCCCCGCCAATTAAATCTAATTCAGCAGCCGGAACAAGTTGTTGTGAGAGGAATAATTGAAATAAATTATTTAGTTCTCCCTGCATGTGTTCAAAAAGAATCGAGCGCTTTTTAGCCTCAATTAATTCGCTAGGATCGAGAGCCTTGCCTGTTACTCCACTATAAATCTGATTGAACTTTTCCTGGTTGGCCTGATTGGTAAATAAATTGTTTACCATCGCCAAAAAATCATAACCTGTGTTTCCCTGAGCAGGCCAGTCTGCAGGCATTTGCTCATTTTTCTCCAATATTTTTTCTACTACGATATATACGTTTTCGCCAACAGCTTTCCTCAACCGATTTAAATAAGCTTTTGGATCATAAAGGCCGTCGATATGATCAATCCGCAAGCCTTGAAAAATACCTTTATTAACTAAGTTTAATATGTATTGATGATAAAGATTGAAATTCGCTTCTTCCTGGATAGACAGGCAAATGAGACTATTTACGGTAAAAAATCTGCGGTAGTTGATTGCCTGATCGGTTTCTTTCCAGTTACAAAGACGATAATATTGTTCGTTGGCAATTTCTTGAATAAATCGCTTTTCGTTTATTTCCTTTAAGCTTTTATTTTTTAATTTCCGATTGGATGATGATTTTAAAGGCCAGTTCGAATCACCATAGTTTAAGTAATATTCGTTGTCAACAGCCACTATTTTTAATTCAGTATTTTCAATCACTTGATCGAGGTCATCGCCTAAAAATGGAACCATTAATTTTGTATCATCCTGAATATTGATATCAAAAAACGATGAATACTTGGATTTTGCACCTTTTTTCAACACATCCATGAGCCATTCATTCTTTGGCGAAAAGGCCATATGGTTTGGAACAATATCCTGCAACCAGTTTATGCCAAACGATGTTAGTTCTTTTGATATTTCAAATAATTCCGCCTCTGTACCAATTTCAGGATTTATGCGGTGTGGATTTATTGTATCGTAGCCATGCATACTGCCTTCAACTGCTTCAAATATTGGCGATGCATAAATGGTATCTACGCCAAGGTTTTTCAGGTAAGGAATTATCTTTTTGAATGATTTGAAATTGAAATCTTTATGAAATTGAATTCTATAGGTTGAGGTCGGTTTAAACATTTGAGCTTGTAAAAATTAGAATCGATTCGGGAGAAATAGTGATATTATTTTCGATAAAAACCAAAGGATGATTATTTGTTCCACCCCATTCTATTGCGGCAGAATTTAATTGCAGTTCGTACTCCAATCCATTTGGCATTGGTAACACTTGTTGCTGAGGCGAGAAATTCATCACACATCTTACCTCCTGCCTGCCTTCCCATCGTTGGAGTATCAGACAATTTTGTTCTTTAAAAACATCAACTTTTAGTTGATTTCGATTAAGCGTTGCAAGTACTGTTAATGATTTTCGAAGCTTAATCAATGCGGTATAAAAGTTAAGCATCAGCTGGTGCTTATTTTCATTTAAGCTATTCCAGTTCAGTTTTGAACGATTATAGGTAGTTTCAGCTTGCGGATCAGGTGTATCTTCTTCATGATGAAAAGCTTCGAATTCTTTCTTACGACCTTCTCTTACAGCTGCTATCAATTTTTCATCACCATGGGAAATAAAAAAACTGAAATGGATTGATCTCGCCATATTCTTCACCCATAAAAATTAATGGCAGATATGGACTACAGAATACAGCTCCAGCCAAGAGTTTGAGCATTTCGAAACTAACCAGCTTACTGGTTCGTTCGCCGAGCATTCTGTTGCCAACCTGATCATGGTTTTGAGAAAACACGGTAAACTGCTTGCCTGCATTGCCTTTTGCTTCAATTCCAAACTTTTTTTTACGATGCGGAGAATATTGCCCATCGTACACATAAGCATCAGTAAAAGCTTTTGCCAGGTGTTCGATACCATTGAAATCAGCATAATAACCTGTTTTAGCCTGACCAGATGTTACTCTTAAAGCATGATGAAACTCGTCAATCCATTGCGCATCCATGGCATAACCGCCTTGTTCAACAGGGTTAATGAATTTATTATCATTTAAATCGAGTTCAACAATCAGGTGATGCTTTCGTCCTGTAAATTCTGAAAGCTTATTAACGTATTCTTTGATTTCTTTCAAAATATGCGTGGCACTCAAATCTTTGATCGCATGAACAGCGTCAAGTCGCAAGGCATCGATATGAAAATCTCGGAACCACATCAGTACGTTTTCAATAAAATATTGTCTCACCGGATCGCAATCAGCATCATCGAAATTAATAGCATTGCCCCAGGGCGTGTGATACTGATCGGTGAAATAGGGACCAAAATCATTAAAGTAATTTCCTTCAGGCCCCATGTGATTGTATACAACGTCTAAAATAACCGCTAAACCTTTCTTATGACAAGCATTTACCAAATGTTGCAAAGCTATTGGTCCGCCATAAGTATTTTGTACCGCGAAAGGAAAAACACCATCGTAGCCCCAGTTTCTGTGGCCAGGGAATTGCGCAACCGGCATTAATTCTATTGCCGTAATTCCTAAATCAAGCAGATAATCCAGCTTTTCTTCTATCGATTCAAAATTGCCAGATGGTGAAAATGTTCCAGTATGAAGTTCATAAATGATATAGTTTTCTATCGGAATTCCTTTCCAGCTTTCGTCTGTCCACGCGAATGATTTTAAGTTTATCGCAGTTGAATGTCCTGCTATACCTTGTTTCTGATATGCCGCGGCTGGATCGGCCCGATGGAGGCGTTCATTTTGGACAAGAATTTGACCGTTGTCAGAAAATTTCGCCAGTTCAAAATCATACTCGTCTCCTTCCGCAATTTCATTAGTGCATAGAAACCAATACCCGAAATCCTGTTTTAACATCGGGAATTTCCGTTCCTTATTTACAAGGAATACTGATACCGTTGCAGCATATGGCGCCCAAAGCCAAACTTCAGCTTTTCCCGCACGTGAGAAGTTCAAACCAATTTTTCGCTCCTGGATGTTTATCTCCATCTCTCGGCTTATTGAGTCAGCGAAAAACTGTCTATCTCTTTTCCTTCCGCGGTTACAAAATCTATTTTAGCAAGAGTATTCTCGTTGACTAATTCTACAATATGGGCTTTTAGTTCGGAAGATAACCTTTCAACATCTTCCATTTCACCGATAACTATTTCTAGTTCTGCAGGGCCTTTTGCCCTAACCGCTTCTACTCTATTTCCTAAAAAGGATTTTAATTGATTGATCAGCTCTTCCATAATGTGATATTTACTATGAATAAGCGATAAATGGTAAAAAAAGTTTGGAAGATTTTTAAAGTTGATCGTTTGCTGAGATAGTTTGCTTAAATTCAAAAGCAATCATGCCATTCTTAAGCATAAAAAAAAGGCAGCTTAAAAAGCTGCCTTACAAAATATTTATTCGATTTATTTTTGAGACGCCTCTGGCGCCTTACCAATCAGATCCATAAATTGATCCAACTTAGGCGTAATGATGATCTGCGTACGTCTGTTTTTAGCTTTTCCGGCCGGTGTTGAATTGTCGGCAACTGGATTATATTCTCCTCTACCTCCAGCAGTTAAACGTTTTGGATCAACAGCATATTTGTTTTGCAACACTTGTACAACTGAAGAAGCACGTAGTGCACTTAAATCCCAGTTATTTCTAATATTAGGTTGAGAAATAGGCACATTATCGGTATTACCTTCAATCAACACATCGTAAGTGCTGTAATCCTGAATAATTTTTGCGATTTTGCTTAAGGTCTGACCAGCTTTATCGCTTACCTCAAATCCACCTGATTTATATAACATATTATCAGCCAAAGAGATATAAACCACTCCTTTTAAAACCTGAACATCAACATCGCTAAGTTCTTCTCTGCTTAATGAGCGGGTTAGGTTATTTGTTAACACCATATTAAGTGAATCACTTTTGTTTTTTGCGTTTACCAGTTGTTTAATGTATTTGTTTGAACTGTTAATCTCATCAACTAGTTTGGAAATGTTAACATTACCTTGGTTACTAGAACTTAAACATTTGTTCAACGCATCTTGCAATGCCGTAACATTTGCTTTTTCCGATGCAATTTGTTCCTCTAAACTTTTAACACGACTTGTTGCGCCGGTAAGTTCACGTTGGCTATCCTGATATTTATTACTCAACTCCTGATTCCTCTCTCTCAACTTAGCGTAAGTATCCTGAAGTTCTGCATATTTCTTATTGCTTACACAACCAGAAACTAATACAATCGCCAGGAGTACTATTGGAAATGATTTGTATAATTTCATAATATTATTTTTTAGATTAAACGTTTAACAAATTCCTTGCCGTAATGTTTCAAACGCCCTCTACGGGCTATTAAAGCCTGTTAAGATTCATCGAGGATAAGGATTTAAGGAAAGCTGGAGTTAAACAAGCGAATAATTTGTGGCGTACAGTTTTAGATCAAGCTTGTTATGGCTGACTGGAATTGAATTAAATAAGTTAATGTTACCACCAGATTATCTGCAATAAGGAAAATAAACGGTTAAAAGAAAAAATAAACTTCATAATCTACTATATTTTTAAAAAAACATTGCTTTATGCATTGTTTATCGTTATTTTGCAGCTTTATTAATCTAAATAGCATTTTTTATTGCGTGAAGTTAAAAAATGCTTCACATTAAAGTTAACAATCTCCTTATGATTAAGCTTTTTATTGGTGGCCTTGCAGATAATATCCAGGAAATGGATTTGGCAATTTTTGTCAGTTTACATGGAAAGATAGAAACCATTAAGGTTGTTAGAGATCGGGCAACCGGAAAATGTAAAGGTTATGCTTTTATAGAAGTGATCAACCAATCTGATGCCAGTAACATTATTTCGATGTTAAATGGTGAAACGTTTAAAGGGAACGTAATTACAGTTAAACAAAGTGCAGAAGAAGCACCTAAAAAAGTGTTTAAACCAAAACCTTCAGGAGGGCAACCGCCAAAAAGCAAACGCCCTAGAGTACAACGTTAGTTCGTTCATGGCAGTTCATCATTAGCTATAGCTTATCATTTATATAGAATCGCAATCAATGATCGCTGGTGATTTTAGTTGCCGTTGATACTTTGAATCATTAGCTTCATAATCAATTTTTTCAGGAACAATTTTTACCTATCTTTAACTATCTTATTATAAGTGTATTATAAAATAAAAGGGGATGTAAATTATTTTCCATCCCCTTTTTTACGTCTTGTTGTTTAATCAACCAGCGACGAGCCATCTCCGGTTTCTACTACGTAAGTTTCCAAATTTAAGTCGAATGAATTACTGTAGGCTATTTTGATCTGATCGATTAAACTGTCTATTCGGTCGTCTTTTACAATATTAATGGTACAGCCACCAAATCCGCCACCCATCATCCTGGCCCCAAGTACGCCATCAAAATCTTTCACAAAATCAACTAAAAAATCGAGCTCTTTGCAACTTACTTCATAATCTTTACTCAAACCCTCATGTGTGGCAAACATCAGATTTCCTAAAGCATTTAGGTTACCATTTGCAAGTTGATCAGCAGCTTTCACTACCCTATCAATCTCCTTCACAACAAAAGCACATTTTTGATAAACCTGGCTATCTTTTGGTTTGACATGTTTTTCAAGCAATTCCAGGTTCACATCACGCAAACTATTGACTGTTGGCTCATGTTCCTTAATCCATGCCACTCCTTGTTCACATTGTGATCTTCTTTCATTGTAAGCCGAATCTGCAAGCGAGTGTTTTACATTTGTATTTAGTAGCACAAGCTTGTATCCATCCAGCTTCAACGGAATATATTCATATTTCATAGAACGGCAGTCTAACATCACTGCCTGATCTTTTTTACCAAAAACGGAAGCAAACTGATCCATAATTCCACAATTTACACCCGCAAATTCATGCTCTGCTTTTTGCGAAATCAGCGCTAAATCCATTTGTGAAATATCAAGATTGTTTAAGTGTTTGATGGCAAAAGCGGTTGCACATTCTAATGCTGCCGATGATGATAAACCGGCGCCCAAAGGCACGTTACCATCCAGGTACAAATTGAAACCCGAAAACTGGAAACCTCTTTTTTTGATCTGGTCAGCAACACCTAGAATATAATTGGCCCAGCTTTTATCTGTTTTTTCAATCAGATCAATTGAAGCAACATGTTTTTGCTGATAACTTTCAGAGTAAAGATGTATTTCCTGATCATCGCGTTGCGAAACTGCCACATAAATAGCCTTATTAATGGCAGCAGGCATTACAAATCCATCATTGTAATCGGTATGCTCACCAATAATGTTAATTCTTCCCGGTGATTTTATTAAAACAGGCTCTGTTTGAAAAATTTTTCTGAACGAAGATTTTAGTGCTTGTATATCCATAATTATTTAACCTTATAATGTACCTGTGGCATTTCTCTTAATTTTTTAGCGGCAAATTCAGCAGTTATATCTCGTTGCGGACTTGCCAACATTTCATAACCTACCATAAATTTCTTTACTGTTGCCGAACGTAACAAAGGCGGATAAAAATGCATGTGCCAATGCCATTCCGGATAATCACCACTATTTACCGGAGCCTGGTGCATGCCTGCAGAATAAGGAAAAGATGTTTCAAACAAGTTATCGTACTTAACGGTCAAAATCTTAATTGCATCTGCAAGTGATTTTATTTCAGCCTCAGTAAAATATTTTATGCTCGTTAAGTGCCTTTTTGAAATAATGATTGTTTCATAAGGCCAAACTGCCCAGAAGGGAACCAAAACAACGAAATGATCATTTTCATAAACTACTCTTTCCTGTATTTCCAGCTCCAATTGCAGATATGCTGAAAGCAAACTTTTCCGGTGCACGGCATAATAATTTTCTGACGTTCAGTTTCTTTCAGCAATTCTGCCGGAATATCACTTAACGACCAGATTTGCCCATGCGGATGCGGATTACTGCAACCCATGATTTCACCTTTATTTTCAAAAATTTGAATGTATTTAATCCACTGGTTTTCTGATAAGCTATTAAACTCTTTTTGCCATAAAGCCACAACACTTGCAATGTCTGCAACTTTCATTTCAGGGAGAGTTATGTTATGTTTAGGGCTAAAACTGATGACTTTACACAACCCCTTTTGATTATTTGCAACCAATAAGTCAGCTTCATTAAAGCTGGCTAAAGGTGTATCATCCAGCAAAGCTGAAAAATCATTTTTAAAAACAAAACTTTCGCTATAAGCTGGGTTTACATCGCCATCTGCCCGATCGTTACCTGGACACAAATAACATTTCGGATCGTATTCCGGCCTATTGTCGGGACTAAGTTCTTCAACCTTTCCCTGCCACGGACGTTTAGTTCTGTGGGGTGAAACTAGTACCCACTCACCGGTCAGAATATTTAATCGGGTGTGCGGGTTTGAATCTAAATCGAAAGTATTGCTCATTAATATGGTATTAAATGTATGGGCAAAACTATATATAAATTAT
>NZ_AJLG01000106.1 GCF_000258495.1 Pedobacter agri PB92 | reverse complement strand
ATGAAAACTTATTTCATCCCATCTTTAATTTTATTAATCATTGTTAAATGTGTTTGAACTACAGGAGCAGTTTTAGTTGCAAATGCTTTTAACTCGGCATCCGCTCCGCTTTTAGATTCATCTTCCATTAATTTCAATGTAGATTTATGCCCGTCAACCATGGCGTCAACATAAGCTTTATCAAAATCAGTACCCGATTTTTTGCTTAAGTCATCCATTTTTGATTTGTGTTCTTCATCAACTGTAGATGGTAAGGTAATGTTTTTAGCTGCAGCGATTTCCATCAATTCGGTATTTGCTTTTCCATGATCATTCACCATCATCGTCGCAAACTCTTTTACCTGCGGATTAGTACTTTTTTGCAGCGCCAGTTTTCCAAGTTCAACTTCTGCCATTCCGCCTACTGCAGCAGCTGTGGTAAATTTTGCATCAGCGTCATCAACGGCAATACCACCGGTTGCAGCAGTATTCGTGGTGGTGTCTTTGCTCATGTTTAAGCTATCTGCTGTTTCCTTTGCATCTTTATCTCCACCGCCACACGCTTGAAATGCCAGGGCCGAAACTGAAACGGCCATTAAATAAATTAACTTTTTCATATTATTGGTTTTTGTTGTATTCTAATAACATGATTTATTTGGAAAGGTTTAGTATAATCTTGCTTCAGCAAACTATCCCTTAAATTTTATCCAGTTTAAAATAACCCAGATGGATTTCATCCTCTGGTAGGTCTGCATTCGGTGTAATGTCGATATGATACTTTTCTTTATGCTGCGGACTTAAAATATCTTCCACCCGATAAATATCATCAATGTCAATTCCGTATTTTTCATCAATATGAGAATTGGCGCCTTTTACAGAGTTCGTTTTAAAAAACACTGTTTTTTTTGCATCCTGAATGGCAGCAGCACGATCATCTTTCACCCCTAAAACAATATAGTGCTGTTCTTCTAACTTGCCAGATTGGTAACCACCCAGATTAATAAAAAATAATTTGTGTTGAGAAGTGTTATGTCCGGGAGTTCTCGGCTTAACCTGAATTTGGAAACCATCAACCTCATTCACTTCACGCCAGCCATCAATATGGATGCTGTTACCAGCTTCAGGCCAGAAGGCTTTGATATCTGGAACAAGATCCTTTAAAGAATGAGCAATTCCGAAAAAATAATCGTGTTGCTCTACATTTCTTTTCGGTGCTTTCGAACCTAAAAGTAACATATATAATTTTGGATTTCCGTTTGATGATAGCTGATCGTTCATATTGCTGAATTATAGATATTATAACCAGCAATTGATCTTATCGTTTTGAAAAATATTATTTAACGCGTTTTTATCTGATGGATCGGATATCTTTAATCTCTAATTTTAAATCTTTAATTTGCTCCTGCGCCTGACGGTTTTCCAGATAAAAATAAATGGCAAAACCCAGAAATATTTTCCCCAACACAAAAACAGCAGCAAAAACCCATCGCCATGCTTTATGAATGCGCATTTGGTTTGATTCAGACTCTACCTCGATGTACCGATCTTGCTTTACTTTTTCCTGTTCAGCTTGTTGATATTTGTGTTCAGGTGAAGTATAACGATCTAAATTTTGCTCACGAAGTTTAATTTCATTTACCTCTTGTTCAATTTTAGACAATATGCCAGGAGGTGGAGGAACAGCCATGCTTTGGGCAAGTATTTCCATGTCCAACTCCAGTTTTGTTAAAGCCTCATCAAATTCAGGATATTGTTTTTTAAGCAGTAACACCTGCTGAACTTCATCATCCGTTGCCACGCCCATTACATAGGTTTCCATTAGGCCGCTATCTATCAATTTTTTAATTTCCACGAGCTTTCCTGATTTTATCTACTGATGATTTTAATTGGGTGCGCAAAATATCTTCTTTTTTGTGAAGTAGGCTTGCCAGCTGAGAAATTGATTTTTTCTGATAATAAACCGCCTGAAAAACAATGCGTTCGTCATCAGTTAATAAATTTAAATCATCATTAATCTCGTTGGCATCTCGTAACTTTCCACCTTCATGGTCTGCTGAAGAAAACTCAATCAGTTTATATTGTGCATACTGCCTCAGCGCTAACCAGGAGGTTGGGCGGCCGTTGCTTTCTATAGCAAATGCAGATATAATTTTAATTAAGTGTTCTTCCGACCTCTTATGATCTTGAACTGTTCCTCTGATAAAACCTAAAAGCATGCCAGCATATTTATCGTATAACTGACGAATATCTTTTACGTTATCTTTGCGGATATTTAAAGCAACTTCAGACATTTATTAACGGGAGTAATTAAATATAATTGCAAGATAAGCGCAAAAACTTAAAATACTTTTATTCAAAAAGAAAAAAGAGTCAACTTTAATTGTTTTAGATGGTTTTATATACAAAATCGCAAAATCTCTAATATCATTTTAATTTGATTATTATTTTGTTCCTTTAATTTAGCGCACCAATATTTTTGAAGATGAGAATAGCAACCTACAATGTAAATGGCGTAAACGGACGCTTACCGGTTTTGTTAAAATGGCTTGAAGAAACTCAGCCAGATGTGGTTTGTTTGCAGGAACTGAAAGCTCCTGACGAGAAATTTCCTCACCAAGCCATTTTGGATGCAGGTTACAATGCAATTTGGCATGGGCAAAAAAGTTGGAACGGTGTGGCCATTCTTTCTCGTGGACACGAAATAAAGGAATTAAAAAGAGGCTTACCAGGCGATCCAAAAGATTTGCACAGCCGTTATATTGAGGCCATGGTAAATGGGGTAGTTGTTGGCTGTTTATATTTGCCTAATGGAAACCCTGCGCCAGGTTTAAAACTGGATTACAAACTGGCTTGGTTTGAACGACTAACGCTTCATGCAGCAAAGCTTTTAGAATATAAATTGCCTGTTGTACTGGCTGGAGATTATAATGTAATGCCAACTGAACTCGACGTTTACAAACCGGAACGTTGGGTGGAAGATGCGCTTTTCAGACCTGAAGTACGTAAAGCATTTCATGATCTTGTTGCCCAGGGATGGACAGATGCCATTAGAAAATTGTTTCCTAATGAAGTAATTTACACTTTCTTCGATTATTTTAGAAATGCTTATGGCAGAAATGCAGGTTTAAGAATCGACCATTTTCTGCTTAGTCCTCAACTGGAGAAAAGGCTTTTAAACGCAGGGGTAGACAAGCATGTTCGTGGATGGGAGAAAACAAGTGACCATTGCCCGGTTTGGATTGAAATTACTGACTCTGAAACAGAGTGATTCGAGATTCACTTCAGCACATGTGTTTCGGAGATTATTGTTTGAATGATTGCGTTTCGTGAATTTTTCACACAAATTTATATTTTCAGAATTCTTCTCAAATTTTGGCTACCTTTGCCATGCTTTTGGTTTCCGCTTCACACCCGGAATTAAAAGGGAATTTGGTGTAAATCCAAAACTGTCCCGCAGCTGTAAGCTCCATAACGGATTTCTATTCATAAAGCCACTGTTTCACATTCAAGAAATGGGAAGGTAAGAAACCCGGGAGTAAGTCAGAAGACCTGCCTCTAGCAATATTTCATAGCTTTCGGGGATTGAAGCTAGAGATGAGGTACTTTTGGTATTCCGTATTTTCATTTCTTGTAATTCTGTTTGCTGTGGGGATTAAACTCACACCAAAATGTTTAGGTTTTTACCTGCCTCTAATGGCGTAAAATATTGTTCTATCAGCTTGTTCATTTTCTGGACAGGTATGCTCATGCCTGAATTATCTGTTGCACAAACAGATTCTTTAAAAGCTAATGTATTGAAAGAAGTAGAAATCAAACAGAAAAGAAGATCTACACAAAATCTTTCACCTACACCCCTCCAAATATTAAATGGTAAAGAATTAAAAAATCTAAACGCCTTATCTGTGGCTGATGCCATTCGCTATTTTTCAGGTGTACAAATGAAAGATTATGGTGGCATCGGTGGTTTAAAAACCATTAATGTTCGGAGCATGGGTACCAACCACACTGCGGTATTTTATGATGGCGTACAATTAGGTAACGCACAAAACGGTCAGGTAGATTTGGGTAAATATTCTCTTGATAACATTGAAGAAATTTCGCTTTACAGCGGGCAAAAAAGTGATTTATTAATGCCGGCTAAAGCTTTTGCATCTGCCAGCTCACTCTATTTAAAAACAATTGTTCCAACATTTGAGGCTGATCAAAACAGGAATTTTCGGGTGGCTTTGAAAACGGGTTCTTTCGGCTTGATTGATCCTTCAGTCACCTATAACCAGCAATTGGGAAGCCGCTTGGCGCTTAGTTTAAATGCTGAGCTAATAAATGCAAATGGAAAATATAATTACCGTTACACCAATGGTGTTTATGATACTACGGTAGTGAGGCGCAATGCAGATATTTTTGCAAAACGTATAGAAGGTGGCCTCTATGGGACAACCTCTGACAGCAGCAAATGGCAAATCAAGTTATACAACTACAACAGCGAGAGGGGAGTGCCTGGTGCCATTGTTGCTAATAAATTCGACTTTACCCAACGCCAGTGGGATGATAACTTCTTTGTTCAGTCTTCCTTCGAAACTCAAACAAATCGAAAACTTCAGTTTTTAGTGAATGCCAAATATGCTTATGATTTTACCAGATACCTTGATCCGGATCGGGTTTCAATATTTGGCGCTTTAGATAACCGATATAGCCAGCAAGAATTTTATTTGTCGCTTGCAAGTTTGTATCACTTCACTCAATTCTGGGATCTTTCGCTGTCAACAGATTACACCTATCAACAATTGGATGCCAACCTGGAAAACTTTGCCTACCCGGAAAGGCAAACCGGTTTAATTGCACTGGCTACAAAATTTAGCTGGCCAAGATTCAATATCCAGGGAAATGTTTTAGCTACTTTGGTTAACGATCAGGTGAAAAGTAATATACCCGCAGGCGATAAAACTGAATATACACCAACAGTAATGGCTTCCTGGCAACCCTTTGCAAAAAATAATCTCAGGTTGCGGGCATTTTATAAGTCGATTTTCAGGATGCCAACCTTTAACGATCTGTACTATACTTTTATCGGTAACAGCAAACTGAATCCAGAATATACGAGTCAGTACGACCTCGGCTTTACCTATTCTAAATCTTTTGAAGGTAATAAACTCAATCATATTTCGCTTCAAACAGATGTTTATTATAGCGATGTAAGAGATAAGATTGTTGCCATACCTACCCTAACTTTGTTCCGCTGGACCATGTTGAATTTGGGTAAAGTGGAGGTAAAAGGATTAGAAACAAGTTTGCAGAGCCATTGGAATTTCGACCAGCTTAACATCGTTGCAAAGGCCAATTATACCTATGAGCGAGCATTGGATGTTACACCTGCAAGTGAGCTTTTTGGACAGCAAATTCCTTACATTCCAGTGAATAGTGCCTCGTTTACGTTGGCATCAGATTATCAGAACTTTGGTTTAAGCTATAGTTACATCTACACCGGCGAACGCTATAGCCAGAAAGCAAATATTCCGGTTAACTATGTCGAACCCTGGTACACTCATGATTTGGCAATTCGGTATTCCTTCAATGCTTCAAAATAAACTACAGCATTGCTGCTGAAGTGAATAATGTTTTTAACCAGTATTATGATGTAGTACTTAACTACCCAATGCCCGGAAGAAATTTCAGAATTAAGCTTATTACAAAATTTAATTAATACAAAATGAAAAATTCTACTACAGTTAAAATGTTAATGTTGTTCGGCCTAAGTACCGTTTTATGGTCTTGCCGGAAAGATAAATCAGTTACGCCAGAGGAACAAGTTCAGTTACCTGGCCAAGGTGTAACCGCCGTGAATGGCCTTTACATTTTGAACGAAGGTAATTTTGGTTCGAATAAAGCATCATTAGATTATTATGATTACGCAACGGGTGTTTACCGGAGAAACCTTTATGGAGCGGCAAATCCTAGTGTAACTTTAGGTTTAGGTGATGTGGGTAATGATATTAAAATCTATGGATCTAAACTTTATGTAGTGGTAAATGGCTCCAATAAACTGGAGATTCTGGATGTAAAATCGACGAAGAAATTGGCACAGGTTGATATTCCAAACTGTCGCTACGTCGCCTTTTACAAAAATAAGGCTTACGTAACATCCTACGATGGCTACGTTGGCGTAATCGATACGGCATCATTCAAAATCGATACAAAAATTACGGTTGGTCGCCAGCCTGAAGATTTGGCTGTAGTTGGCGATAAATTATACGTGGCGAATTCTGGCGGTTATTCCAGCAGCGATTATGAGCGTACAATTTCTGTAATCAATTTAACCACTAATTTAGAAAGCAAAAGAATTGATGTTGCGATCAATCTTAATCGCTTAAAAGCTGATCAATATGGTGATTTATACGTGACTTCAAGAGGTGATTATTATAATATAAAGTCAAACCTTTATGTCGTGGATACCAAAACTGACGCCGTAAAGAAAAAATTTGATATCGAAGCCAGCACCTTTACCCTAGATAAAGATTTCGCTTACATCATCAGTACAGCCTGGAGCAATGTAACCATGTCAACGGTGGTTTCCTACTCAAAAATAAATGTTAAAGATGAAATTGTTGTTGCCGGCGGTTTCATAAAAGATGGTAGTGAAAAAGATATTGTGATGCCGTATGGAATCGCTGTGGATCCGATCTCATCAGACATTTACCTTACCGATGCAAAGGATTATGTTTCACCTGGTGCATTGTACTGTTTTGATAAAACCGGTAAAAAGAAATTTTCTGTAGTTACAGGAGATGTACCAGCTCATCTGGTTTTCTACACTAAATAATTAACCTTCAATATATAATAAAATGAAAATTAACAAGCACCTATTGGTTTTATTTGCTGCATCACTATTTATTTTCGGATGTAAAAAAGATTCAGTAACTGCACCTGACGGGAAAATGGGCATTACAGAAAATGCCATTACAGGAAAGGTAAATTCAAAAACTGAATTATATGCAGTTTCAAACAACGGAAAAGGTTTTCAACATGAATGGAAGCTGGATGGTAAAGTAGTAAGTACAGCTTACAATTTTGCATTTACGCCAACTACAGCCGGAACCTATATTGTAGATTATAAGGGATATAATGAGGCTGGAAGTTTTACATATCAATATACCATTACTGTTCCGGTTCCTGTAGTTGCTGCTACGCCAACCAGTAGTAAATTTATCAGTAAAGTTTTTGAATATGCACCAGCACCGGGGCAGCATATTAATAATGCTTCTTTAGGTTCTCCGGAGCAGGCACAGAAATTAGTTGGCAGTACTGCAAATATGGTTTCGTTAGGTGGTTTTGGTGGTTACATCATTTTTGGTTTTGACCACTCAGTGGTAAATCAAACCGGAGCCGATTTAGCAATTTATGGAAATCCTTTTGGCCCACCTTATGCTTTTGCTGAACCAGGAATCGTGATGGTGAGCCAGGATAAAAACGGCAATGGTTTGCCTGATGATGAATGGTTTGAATTGGCTGGAAGTGAATATGCAAAAGCAACCACCATTAAAAATTATGAAATCACTTACACCAATCCGAAAGCGGCTGCAAATGTTGCCTGGACAGATAATCAGGGGAATAGCGGTTTTGTAAATAACAGTGCAAAGCGGATTAATTTTTATCCTTTGTTTGCCTCAAATCAGGAGAAAATAACTTTTAAAGGAACATTATTACCATCTACACTAAATAATACTGGTATTGTATCCAATGCGGCTTTTGATTGGGGATACACAGATAGTTACTCTACAGGTGATGATTATAAAACCAATCTTTACAACAGCTTTGATATCTCGTGGGCTGTTGATGCCACTGGTAAAAAAGTAACCTTAAATACGGTCGACTTCGTTAAAGTTTATACTGCTCAAAATGTTAATGCAGGCATTCTAGGCGAAATATCAACTGATGTAAAGGGTGCAACAGATTTAAATATTAAATAATTTCTTTTACGCTTCTCAAAGTAACAAAACTCTTCAGGTGGAAACATTTGAGGGGTTTTTGTTTTTAAGCCTACTCCAGATAGTAATGGCGAATTTTTCGAAGATCGTCATCAAGTTCATAAACTAAAGGAACACCGGTTGGAATTTCCAATGCGGTAACCTCTTCATTCGATAGATTGTCAATGTATTTGATCAAAGCTCTAAGGCTATTTCCATGAGCCGAGATAATCACTTTTTCATTTCTACTAATGGCTGGTACAATCGATTCATTCCAGAAGGGCAGTACCCGGGCAATCGTATCGCTGAGATTTTCTGTTAATGGCAACTCATCAGGTGTTAAAGATTGATATCTCAAGTCGTTACCAGGCCAGCGCTCATCGGTTGTGGTAATCGCCGGCGGTTCTTCATCCGGATCTCTTCGCCATTTTTGAACTTGCTCTGCGCCAAATTTTTTGGCTGTTTCTTCCTTATTTAATCCTTGCAGGTTTCCGTAAAAACGTTCATTTAAATGCCAGCTTTTATATTCAGGGATCCACAAATGATCAAGATCTTCTAAAATAATATGAAGGGTTTTGATTGCTCTTTTTAAAAGTGAGGTAAAGGCAATATCAAAATTGTAATCGTGTTTCTTTAAAATTTCTCCTGCTTTTTTGGCTTCCAGATAGCCGTTAGCTGATAAGTCTACATCCGTCCACCCCGTAAACCTGTTCTCTACATTCCACACACTTTCACCATGGCGGATTAATACGAGTTTTTTCATTGATGATTTCATTGATTTTAGTGCAAAAAAAAAGGCTTGAAGATAAACCTCAAGCCTTAATTTATTTACCAATTATTTAAATTCTCTGAAATCCTGTCCGTCTTTAATGTTTAGCAAGCTTTCGTAAATTAAGCTGATCACATTGTCAACATCCTCCTTGTGCACCATTTCTACCGTAGTGTGCATGTAGCGCAATGGTAATGAAATCAATGCCGATGGAACACCGCCGTTTGAATATGCAAAAGCATCGGTATCTGTTCCGGTAGAACGCGAAGAGGCCTGGCGTTGAAACGGAATTTCGTTTTTCTCAGCAGTTTTAATCAATAGCTTGTTTAGGTTAGTTTGCACTGCCGGAGCATATGAAACCACCGGACCTTTACCTGCTGATAAATCGCCCTGTGTATTTTTATTGATCATCGGCGTAGTGGTGTCGTGAGTTACATCAGTAACGATAGCCACATTGGGTTTAATGCGTTGCGCAATCATTTCAGCACCACGTAAGCCGATTTCCTCCTGTACAGAGTTTACAATGTATAAACCGAAAGGAAGTTTTTTCTTGTTTTCCTTTAACAAACGAGCGACCTCGGCAATCATAAAACCACCAACACGGTTATCTAAAGCACGACCAACATAGTACCGATCGTTTAAAATCATAAATTCATCTTCGTAAGTGATCACGCAACCCACGTGGATGCCTAAATTTTCTACTTCTTCTTTTGTAGTGCACCCACAATCCAAAAAAATGTTTTTTAACTCAGGGGCTTGTTCTTTTTCGCCGTGGCGGGTATGAATGGCAGGCCAACCAAAAACAGCTTTAACCAAACCTTTTTCGGTATGGATGTTAACACGTTTGGATGGTGCGATCTGGTGATCAGAGCCGCCATTGCGGATCACGTAAATTAAACCATCATTCGTGATGTAATTTACATACCATGAAATTTCATCGGCATGGGCTTCGATCACAACTTTATAGGGTGCTTTTGGATTGATTACGCCAACCGCAGTCCCGTAATTATCTACAAAATGCTCATCAATATATGGCTTTAAGTAATTTAACCATAATTTCTGACCTTCCCACTCATAACCCGTAGGAGCAGGGTTATTGATGTATTCTTCTAAAAACTGCAGCGATTTTTTGGTTACCACAGCAACATGTTTTTTCTTATCCTGCGCCTTAGGCAGGCTAGCTTCTTCTTTTTTCTTAGCCATATTTTTATTTAAGATTTTAGATATACGATTTAGATTTGCATGTAGCAGATCAGTCCGTCCATCTTATTCCACTTTTAATTTTAGATTTACATGTTGCAGACCAGGTCATCAACTATGATTTCACGACTTTAGACAGGCGAAATGCTATCAATCGTAATTTGTAAATCTACAATTGTAAATCCCTTTCCATTACAACAAAATCATACCCATCTTTAAAAAAGGTTTTTTCAGTTTCATGGAATCCAAATTTATAATAAAATTCTTTAGCATTTACTCTGGCGTTACACCATAGCTTACTTGCCTTCTGAATTTTACAAAAATCTAAGATATAATTCATCAGTTGAGATCCATAACCTGATTTTTGCACATCAGCCAGAATGGCCAGTTTCCTGAATTGATAAACGTCTCCTTTTTGAAACAACGAAACTACACCAGTCAGTTTATGGTCGGCGTAAAGGCCAAAGTGTAAACCATCAAAATCATCCGGCAACTTTACGCTGTCGAAAGGAAGTTCGGGATACATCACCTCATGACGAATACGCCAGGTGAGTGAAGGAAATATTTGTTCAATTTGTACTAATGACATGGTTATAATAAATAGCTGAAGCCAATTCTGGCCAATATTGAAAAGCGGCTGCGATCGAAGTCAGTTTGAAATGATGGCCCGATCGCTAATTCAATGTTCTTGTTTTTTAATGTATTTCTTTGAAAACCCCAAACGGGAGAAATGGAATGGACGTAATTTGTTGTATATCTTTTGTTGATCAAAATGGGCGCAATTAAATTATATTCTATGCCAAAATAGCTTGCACTATTGTTTGTTGTGCTTTTTTTTAAATTTTCTTTTTCTGATAAGTTAAAATAGTTTCTAAAACCTAAACCGAGTATTGGAGCAAAATTGACAGAATAGTCTATTCGAATTACATCACTTCCACGGCTCGGTTGCTCAGGATAAAATGGTGCAACCACTTCTATGGCAGCACTAAAATATAAGCTCGATTGCTTCGATATTTTCTGTTCACGTTCAATTCCTACTCCTAACAAATACAGCTTAAACTTATTTAATGATTGAACAGTTGATGTTTGATTTGGCTTTTCCTGAGCTCTTGTGTAGCAAGAAATACCGATTAAAATGATTAAGATGAGTGGAGTAGCGAATTTAGATTTCATAAATAATTTAAAGGTGAGCTGAGGATTTTTTATTTCCGTAAAACAGATAGATTAAGATGTTGAAAATAATTATTCCGGCCATACCGTAACAAAACATTGCCCAGCCGCCATAGCCCCAAAGCCATAAACCCAAAGCCGAGCCACAGCTGGCCCCTATAAAACTTACTGACATAAAGATGGTATTCAGCCGGTTTCTGGCTTCGGGAATTAAAGTGTAAATCCGGGTTTGGTTGGTTACATGAATGGCCTGCTGGCCAATATCAATAAGTACAATACCGATAACAAACAGATACAAATGACTACCAGTGAAATAAAACAAAGCAATGCTGATGATTTGCAAAATGAAACCAATCATCAGGTTTTTGCGAGGATTGTTGCCATCACTCAGTTTACCAACAAGAGGAGCAGCCAAAGCACCTGCTGCACCAGCAATTCCGAATAAACCGATTTGTAGTGTTTGAAAACTGAAAGGTGGATTAGCCAAAAATAATACCATCGTGGTCCAGAAAGCACTAATGATGGCAAAAGCTAAAAAGTTGATGATTGACGTTTCTCGTAATGCAGGCTGGGTTTTAATGTAACCAAACATCGAACGCATTAACTGTTTGTAGGTGCCTTTAAACGCTGGAAAACTTTGGGGAAAACGTTTCGCCATTAAGAGAATAAGCAATACGCAGATTCCTGCAGCCATGTAGTAAACTGCCCGCCAGCCTAACCAGAAACCAATGCTACCACTAACGGCTCTTGATGCCAGAATACCAACCAATAGCCCACTCATAATCATGCCGATATTTGCCCCGCGATTTTCACCACTACTTAGGTTTGCGGCGAGTGGTAGTATAAGCTGTGGCACAATGGAGCAAATCCCGATCAGCAGCGAAGCAATTTCGAGCAGGAAAAACGAATGCGAAACAGCCGCGGTTAGCAAAGCTAAAATTGCCATTCCGGTAATGATCAGAATTTGTTTTTTACGTTCAAACATATCGCCTAGCGGAACAAGCAGAAACAAACCTGTTGCGTATCCTATTTGAGTGATGTAGGTAATTCGTCCTGCATAGGTTTCTGTTAAATTAAAATCTTTGGCAATTAAAATAACCAGCGGTTGGCAGTAGTAAATATTTGCGACAATCAAACCTGTGCAAAAAGCCATCAGGAGAATATCTATTCGTTTTAGCATGTGTTGAGATGTAGGATGTAACTATCTAAGAGGTTAGAAGGATGATGAGCATATTGTCTGTGATAGAACGTTTACCATTTTCATCCTTATCCATTTTACCTTATTACAAAGGTATATTGCCATGTTTTTTACGGGGATGATTCACTACCTTGTTTTCTAACATTTTGAAAGCTTTTATCAACTTTATTCTCGTTTGAGCAGGTTCAATCACTTCATCGATAAAACCACGTTCTGCAGCACGATAGGGGTTTGCGAAAATATCGGAATAAACTTTTTCTTTCTCCAGCCATTTCTCCTGAGGATCTGCTGAGGCTGTAATTTCCTTTTTGAAAATGATTTCAGCGGCACCCTTAGCGCCCATCACCGCAATTTCAGCACTTGGCCAAGCGTAATTCATATCGGCACCAATATGTTTGCTGTTCATTACATCGTAAGCGCCCCCATAAGCTTTACGCGTAATCACCGTAATGCGTGGAACCGTGGCCTCGCTGAAAGCATAAAGTAACTTCGCTCCATTGCTGATGATGCCATTCCACTCTTGATCGGTTCCTGGTAAAAAGCCTGGTACATCTTCAAAAACCAATAACGGAATATTAAAACAATCGCAAAAGCGAACAAATCTGGCGGCTTTAGCAGATGAATTGCTATCTAAAACGCCAGCAAGATATGCGGGTTGGTTGGCCACAATACCGATGCTTCTACCTGCCAAACGGGCGAAACCAACCACAATATTTTCGGCATATGCAGCATGAACTTCTAAAAAGCTGTTATCATCAACAACCTCATTTATAATTTCGCGAATATCATAAGGTTGAGAAGCATTTTCTGGCATAAACGTATTTAACGATAATCTACTTTCATCGCCGGTTTCATAATCCAGGTGCTGCGGTATTTCCTCACAATTTTGAGGCATATAGCTCAATAATTTTTTAAGGTGATTAATCGCCTCAATTTCATTGGCGCAGGCAAAATGTGTTACACCCGATTTAGTGGCATGCGTAGTTGCGCCGCCCAGTTCTTCGGAAGTAACTTGCTCATGTGTAACCGTTTTTACTACGTTTGGCCCGGTAACAAACATGTAAGAGGTGTTTTCTACCATTAAAATAAAATCGGTAATAGCGGGAGAATAAACTGCACCGCCTGCGCAGGGACCCATGATAGCAGATAGCTGCGGAATAACGCCTGAAGCCTGTACATTTTTATAAAAAATATCAGCATAACCACCTAAAGAAACCACGCCCTCCTGAATCCGGGCGCCGCCACTGTCGTTTAGGCCAATTAAAGGAGCGCCATTTTTCATGGCCATGTCCATCAGCTTGCAAATTTTTTCCGCATGGGTTTCAGATAATGAACCACCAAAAACAGTGAAGTCTTGAGAAAAAACATAGGTCAGTCGGCCATTAATGGTTCCATAACCTGTTACCACGCCATCACCCAGATATTTTTCACGCTCCATTCCAAAGTCAGTACTTCGATGGGTAACGAACATGCCAATTTCTTCAAAACTTCCTTCATCCATTAAAAAATGAATACGCTCACGGGCAGTAAGTTTTCCTTTTTGATGCTGACTATCAATTCTTGCCTGCCCACCGCCAAGCTTTGCCTGGTTGATTTTATCTTGAAGTGTTGCTATTTTCTTATCCATTACCGAGGGTTGAGAATTTAAAATTAAAAATTACTTGCGGTAATGCAAGTTCAGCATTCGATTTTCACACACAAACTGACGATTAACAAATTATATCGATTTAATATTAATCAGCAGTAATCTAATGATCAGTAAGCAACCCGATATAAGTTATATCAAGATTTAATTTGAACCAAACCAACTTAAGTTCAACACTGAACTTTGATGTTTTCTTCGTAAATTAAATATCAGATAAATTGATCTGGGGGCGAGGATTATAGGCTTCTCAATATTTTTTACAACTTAAAGTATTGAAAAACCAATTATCCGTTTATTTTTGTAATACCACATTAGAATAAGATTAGAATTTTAAAATGGTTTTAAGA
Source organism: Pedobacter agri PB92 (assembly GCF_000258495.1). Classification (GTDB taxonomy): domain Bacteria; phylum Bacteroidota; class Bacteroidia; order Sphingobacteriales; family Sphingobacteriaceae; genus Pedobacter; species Pedobacter agri. Next base: position 3,421 of record NZ_AJLG01000106.1, on the reverse strand, counting down.
AAATACAAATACAGCATCGTTGCAGCATTCATGCTAATCTTCTCTGCGAAGATGATCATTTCTGGTGCGCCGGTATTTTGTACAAGTATTGATAAAGAAATCATGAATGCGGTGATTATGCAAATCGAATTGGAGCATGAAGGTGGAAAAGACGCTGCCAAAGACATCGCCAAGTTTTCAGATTTTAAACTTTTAGAGCTTAACCACCCGATCTTATCTTATGAGTTCTCTTCAAGCCACTTTATTTTGAAGAGCAGTTTTATTGAGCATTTCAAGCGATATGTAGATCCATATCATCCAACAGTTCCAACACCGCCACCCAACTTCATTTAGTTTTCTCTTTTGAACTGATCTTTTTAAGTTTCTCTGACAAATGACGATGCCTTGCTTTTGGCAAAATCTTTTGTGATCGTGATTTATGCGGATAGTTCCACGATTTAATCGTTAAAATTTACCAGATAATCCTATCGTTATGCAAAAGTTTAACCCGGCCTTTTCAGGTTCGGACGTGAAGAAATATTTTCTTGCCAAGAATTTAAAGAAAGACCTTCCCTCAAGTATTGTTGTTTTTTTAGTGGCATTGCCACTTTGTTTAGGTATTGCATTGGCTTCAGGTGCAGAGTTATTTGCCGGTTTAATCACTGGCATCATTGGTGGTATTGTGGTTGCATCCTGTAGCGGATCGCAGCTTAGCGTAAGCGGGCCCGCGGCCGGTTTAACTGTAATCGTTTTAGGCGCAATCACCTCATTGGGTAGCTATCCAACCTTTTTACTGGCTGTAGTACTGGCAGGTGTTTTTCAACTTATTTTAGGCCTGGTAAAAGCCGGAACAATCGGCAATTATTTTCCATCGAGCGTAATAGAAGGGATGTTGGCAGCAATTGGTTTAATCTTAATTTTAAAACAACTTCCGCATGCTTTAGGCGTAGATACAGATTTTAGCGGCGATGAAGGCTTCTTTCAGCAGGATCATGAAAACACTTTCTCTGCCATTAGTGCTGCAATCGGGCATTTTAGTTTGGCCGCGGTGGTTATCAGTTTGCTGTCAATCTTAATTTTGTTATTCTGGCCGAAAGTGAGGCAACTGGCAATTGTGCCTGCTCCATTAATTGTTGTAGTCATTGGTGTGGTTGGTACACTAGTTTTTGCAGGAACAGCTAACGCTTTAAGGGCCGATCAAATGGTTAAAATACCAGTTGTTGGTGGTTTCTCTGAATTTATGGGATTATTTACTACACCCGATTTTTCGCAGCTGACCAATAAAAACGTTTACATCGTAGCCTTAACCATCGCAGTTGTAGCCAGTTTAGAAACTTTGTTGAGCATTGAAGCCATTGATAAAATCGACCCGATTAAACGGGTATCGCCAACAAACAGAGAATTACTTGCGCAGGGAATAGGAAACATTGCAAGCGGTATGATTGGTGGGTTACCCATGACTTCAGTAATTGTTCGGAGTTCGGCCAATGTAAATGCAGGTGCTAGAACCAAAATGTCGGCAATTTTTCACGGTGTTTGGTTGCTGCTTTCGTTGTTATTCATTCCGCAAATTATTAACATGATTCCGCTTTCTTGTCTGGCCGCTATCTTATTGGTAACCGGCTACCGGTTAACCAGAATTAGCTTATTTAAGCACATGTACCACAAAGGTTGGGATCAGTTTGTGCCATTCGTGGTCACTATTGTTGCCGTATTGTTTACTGATTTGTTAAAAGGTGTTGCTGTAGGGATGCTGGTATCCATTTTTTATCTGCTACGCACCAACATGCGTAACCCATATTTTTACAGAATTACCAATGAAGGGGATAAAAAGAACATCAGAATAAAACTGGCTGAAGAGGTATCATTCTTAAATAAAGCAGCGATTCAAGTGGTTTTAACCAATATTCCTCGCGAAACCAATGTAATTATTGATGGATCAAATGCCCGCTATATCGATCCTGATGTATTAGAAACGATTTTCAATTACAAGCATAACGCCTATACCAAAGGAATCATTGTTACCCTTGAAAATGTTAAGAAACACTATACCGTACCAAAGTTAACCAATAAGGTTTTAGAGGATATCAATAAATAACAAAAAAGCCTTGGCTTATGCCAGGGCTTTATTTTTCTTCGGTGTTCGGCATGTTGCCGGCGTGGCCTTTATTTCCTTTTTCAGCATCTTCACGTGCTTCTTCCGAGCCGAAATCGCCTCTTCCAAAATTTCTGCCCAGATTTCCTGCGTCAGATTTTACCTTATTTTTATCACTATGTTCATCACTATGGTGGCGTGGAACCAATTGATCAGGCATATTGGTTTTATCTGCCGAATTATCAGCATTTTTATCTTTTAAGTTTTCGTTATCTTGATTTTCCATGATGTTGTTTTTATATAGAACAGCTGGAAATGGGGATAGTTTTAAAGGATTTGGAAATGAATGGTTTTGTTCTCCGTAGGTGCTGAAGTCCCGCCATTGCAAAGCCGGTGTTTTCTGCTGCTATTTTACTTTTTTAACCTCTACTTTTTTATCATTGATAAATAGCTGACAATTTACTTTGTAGAACCCTCCAAGGTTAACTTTAATATTTTCTCTTTCATTTTTTTGATTAATTAAATGTCCTGTTAATTTGGTAGAGAATCCACCAAATGTATGGTCTTGTAAAACATCGTTGACATAAAGTCTTTCTCCGTTAAACCAAGTGTTTTCAATTATGATTTCATTATTTTCATAATTTGATGTCCAAATACTTTTCATATTACTAATGTCTGTTAACTAAATCGATCACTGTTCCGATAATGATTGGAAAAATCCAAAATGTAACCATACCCAAAATATATGCAACAGGTGCTTTTAGGTAGCTCATCATTTTTTTGGGTTCAAAAAAATTAGCGATTGCCCAAGCTGAATATATAATGCCTGCTATACCGGCAAAAGTCATTAAATTTAAATGTGTAATGCCTTGTACAACCGCAAAAACTGAAAAAATCAACATGCCCATACCTATAACAAAACAAAGCATTATAACGATTTCGTAAAAGTTGTAGTTTTGCTTTCTAAAGAATATTTTTAGCCATAAAGCAATAAAAACACCCATCATAATGTTTGCATAGCCATAATGGTTTTGCACCCATTTAACAATATTACCAACAGCAGCTGGGGCTTCATTTTTAGCTTCGTGATATTTTACATAACCGTCTTCAATATGAAATAAGTGGTTTAAAACTGTATAAATTAAAGAAGTTATGATGATAAATATAATGGGTTTTACCAATCGACTTCTGTTTTCTGATAGATATTTTCGTATGTTTTCACCAGGATTTATGGCCAGCTCGCGGACGGTGTATAAAATTCCACGCTCAAAATGCAGAACATGCTGAATTTCGTGAACGATATAATGTCTGTCAATTCTTTTCAGGCTTTTTGGTTGGCCGCAGTTT
>NZ_AJLG01000105.1 GCF_000258495.1 Pedobacter agri PB92 | reverse complement strand
ACGTACACACTAAACTGCATGTACCAGATTTGTGCTATCTGAATCTGGGTGAAAACAATGCCGTAATGTACCAATTGTCTCCAATGGAGTTAATTGATGAAGCCTTATTAAATAAAGAAGGCACATTGGCATCTTCAGGCGCTTTAGCTGTAGATACTGGTAAATTTACAGGGCGTTCTCCAAAAGACAGATTTATCGTTAACGATGAAGTAACTGAGCGAACCGTTTGGTGGGGCGATGTGAACATCAAAATAAGTCCTGCCCATTTCGATCAGTTATTTACGAAGATGACAAACTATCTTAAGGATAAAAAAATTTATGTTCGTGATGCCACTGCCTGTGCAGATCCAGACTATTCCATTTCGATAAGAGTAGTTACTGAAACAGCCTATCAAAACCTTTTTGCCAATAACCTTTTTATCCGGAAAGATACGGATAGCCTGGGTGCTACGCCCGAATGGACCATTATTGCTGCACCTGGCTTTTTAGCAGACCCTTTGATAGACGGTACCCGTCAGGAAAACTTTTCGATCCTCAATTTCACAAAAAAAATGATTTTAGTTGGCGGAACAGGTTATACAGGCGAAATTAAGAAAGGAATTTTTTCTGTGCTTAACTTTATTCTACCTACTTACAGAAATACAGTTTCAATGCATTGCGCTGCCAATGTTGGTAAAGACGGGGATACAGCCATATTTTTTGGTTTGTCAGGAACGGGCAAAACAACATTATCAGCAGACCCTAACCGGAGTTTAATTGGTGATGATGAGCATGGCTGGGGAAAGGATTCAGTTTTTAATTTTGAAGGAGGATGTTATGCAAAATGTGTTGATCTAACGGCAGAAAAAGAACCACAAATACATAAAGCAATTAAATTTGGTGCACTTTTGGAGAATATCAACTTTCATAAAGGAACTAAAGATGTAGATTACTCCAATATTCAAAAGACAGAAAATACAAGAGTTGCTTATCCGTTAGAGTATATTGATAATGCCATAATACCTTCTGTAGCTTCAGTTCCGAAAAATATTTTCTTTTTAACTGCTGATGCTTTTGGCGTACTTCCTCCAATTTCGAAATTAAATGTAGAACAGGCCATGTTTCATTTCATGAGTGGCTATACAGCCAAAGTTGCGGGTACCGAGGCGGGCATCACTGAACCACAACTCACCTTTTCGGCTTGTTTTGGAAAAGCTTTTTTGCCATTGCATCCCTCCAAATACGCAGAATTATTAGGTGAAAAGATGAAAGCGCATCAGGTTAACGTTTGGTTGGTAAATACCGGTTGGAGCGGAGGCCCCTATGGTGTTGGAAAACGCATGAAATTGAGTTATACCAGAGCCATGATTACTGCAGCTTTAAATGGCGATTTAGATCATAATCACTATAAAATGCACCATGTATTTAAGTTAATGATTCCTTTACATTGCCCTAACGTACCAGATGAAATTCTAGACCCTTCAAAAACATGGAGTAACCAGGAAGAGTATTTTATTAAGGCATATGAGTTAGCCAATGCCTTTGCCGAAAATTTTAAACAATTCGAACAACCGAAAGTGTCAAAAATACACCAAGAAGAGTTAAAATTGTGTTAAATCGGGTTTAAAATGCATTTTTTGAGCAAAAAATTTGCAATTAGATTTTTTTTTAGTTTTTATTGTGAAAGAATTGCCTCCTGCTGAGGCAATTCTTTTGTTATACACCCTTTATGGTTACCGTAAACTAAATCTTAAGTAACGATTTGATTGTTTATTGATTTATTAATTTGTAATTTAAAATCAATTTATAAATTTGTTTTTCGCAACAAAATCAGATAACAATCGTTGTGTGTAGTACAAAAGTAAAAACAGCTAAAAATTAAAAACAAGAACTAAAACTAAAAATTAAAAAAAATGGCAAACGCACCAAAACCAACAACTGTTAAAAAAGAGAGCTCTTCAAGTGCTTCAAATGTTTTTGCAACATTAGTAATTCCTATTTGTATTGTAATCGGCTTTATCATTTGGAGATTTGTATTAGGAGATCCAGCAAACTTTATCGACAACAACAACGAAAATTTACCATTACCAAACAACTATCCAGGTACAGCTTACAAAGGAGGTCCAATTGTTGCGATTTTGATCGGGTTGTTATTAACTACAATTGTATTCTCTATTGAGCGTTTAATCGTTATTGGTAAAGCAAGTGGTAAATCAAGCTTAGATACTTTTATCATTAAAGTAAAAGGTTTATTAAACGCTGGTAACATCGAAGCTGCTAAAGCGGAGTGTGACAAACAACAAGGATCTGTTGCTAACGTAATCAAATCTGGTTTGAAAAAATATAGCGAAGTTGAAGCTGATACTAACTTAGACGTAGAGCAATCAATCGTTGCCATTCAAAAAGAAGTTGAAGAAGCTACTGCTTTAGAAATGCCAATGTTAGAGCAAAATTTAACAATCATTGCAACATTAGTATCAATCGGTACTTTGATCGGTTTATTAGGTACAGTAACAGGTATGATCCGTGCATTCGCCGGTTTAGCAAACTCTGGTGCTCCAGATCAATCAGCATTAGCAGTAGGTATCTCTGAGGCCTTGATCAACACGATGACTGGTATCGGTGTATCTACTTTAGCAATTATCATGTATAACGTGTTAACTTCTAAAATCGACAAGTTAACTTACGCAATTGATGAGGCTGGATTCAGCATCGTTCAAACTTACGCTAGTTCGCATAAATAATATTTTGAAAATATTTTTACCGGCTTTATGGAAAACCGGAAAAAAGATCATCATTATTAAAAAGTTAAAATATTATGCCTAGAATTAAAGTTAAAAGAACCAGTACCGTAACAGATATGACCGCCATGTGCGACGTAGCTGCACTGTTACTGACGTTCTTCATATTAACTGCTACGGCGAAACAACCTGAGCCTCTGGCGGTATCTACTCCTTCATCAACGTATGAATTTAAGGTGCCGGTAGAAAACAATGCAATTTTAACCATTGGTCAGGGTAAAGTTTTTTTCGAAGTGGCAGGCCAAAAAGTAAAGGCTAGAACCTTAGAGTTAATCGGACAGCAGTATAACATCAGCTTTACGCCAGAGGAGGTTAAAAAATTCTCATTAGTGGCTTCGTTTGGTGTTCCTGTTTCAGGCTTAAAATCGTTCTTAGCATTAGATGGAGGTGAGCGTATGAAACCAGGAGTTCAAACTGGTATTCCTACTGATTCTACTGACAATCAGTTGAACTCATGGGTTTTACAAGCTCGTACCGCTACAGCTGAAGTTAATTCACAGCCAATGCGTGTAAGTATTAAAGGAGATTCAAAAGAAGAATATCCGGTAGTGAAAAAAATTATTGATGTATTGCAGAAGCAAAAAGTAAACAAATTTTTATTGGTTACTAATGCAGAAGCTAGAAGAAAATAAGAAATGGCAGAATTAAACACAGGCGGGAAGAAAGCCACGCCAAGAGTCGATATGACGCCGATGGTAGATTTAATGTTCCTTTTGGTAACATTCTTTATCTTAACTACATCAATTTCAACGCCTCAGGCAATGGATATTGTGAAGCCAGATAAAGATGATAACAATAAAGACAATAGATTGGAACTGAAAGCTTCTAAAACGATGACTATTTTATTAGGTAAAAATGATAAGGTAGCATGGTACATGGGAGAAGCTGGTGCAACAGCTCCAACTTATGAAAATTTATCACAAGTTGAAAAATCGATCATCGAAAATAGAAAAGTTGCAGATGCATCTGGTGTGAAGGGCGAGTTCGTGGTGTTGGTGAAGCCAACAAGCGGTTCTAACTTCAAAAACTTTGTTGATATTATGGATGAATTGGAGATATTAAAGGTTAAAGTTCGTCAGATTGATGATGACAACATCCTTGATAGCGAAAAGGAATCAATGAAATCACAAGGTATTTTATAAAATGTTAAATCAGTAACCATGTCAAAGTTAGATATATTAAGAAGACAGTGGATTGAAGTGGTTTTTGAAGGTAAAAACAAAAACTACGGTGCCTACCAGTTGCGTAAAACCAACGGGGCCAATACCTCTCGGGCATTAATTATTGGTTCGATCGTCTTTCTTGCATTTTTCTTTGCTCCTAAAATCTATGGCCTTATTAAAGGATCAATGGATACAGAAGAGGTAGTAGAAAAGGCAAAAGAGGTTGTGATCGCTCCACCGCCCCCAGTTAATCCAGAAACACCACCTCCACCACCAGTGGAGCCACCGCCACCAAAAGTGGATCAGGTAAAAATGCCGCCTCCAATCGTAAAGCCAGATGAGCAGGTACGTGATGAGGAGCCACCAACTGTTGAAAAGCTGAAAGAAGCTGATCCAGGTCAGCGTGATATCAAAGGTGATCCAACTGCTGATATCAGAATTGCAGAGCCGGTTGGTGAAGGGCCTAAGCAAGAAGCAGTTGTTGCTGTAGATGATAACAAAGTTTATGACTTCGTTAGTATTGAAAAGCAACCTGAATACCCAGGTGGTATTGCAAAGTTCTACAAGTACCTAGGTGGAGCAATTAAATACCCGCCAATGGCACAGGAAAATAACGTTCAGGGTAAAGTATTTTTATCTTTCGTTGTTGAAAAGGATGGTAAATTAACAGATATCCAGGTTACCCGCGGTTTGGGTAGCGGAACTGATGAAGAAGCAATCCGTGTATTGAAAGCTAGTCCACGTTGGAACCCAGGTATCCAAAATGGTAAGCCAGTAAGGGTAAAATATAACATCAACGTTAACTTTACATTGAACTAATCGTAAATGTTAAATTTTGATATTTTTAAGCAAAAATCGCCTAAACAGCGGTTTTTGCTCATTTTAGGCCTAGTCATGTTTGTGCTTTACGTGGCAATGGGACTTGCATTCATCTTCTGGGCACCATTAGCTTCCAGGTTTAATTTCATTCCGGCATGGGGCCGCATTGCAATCGGAATCTTTTTAATTTTTTATGCTTTCATCAGATTACTCAGTCTTGGAAGGCGAGACTAAAAACTTATAATGAGAAACTTTCTTTATATATTCATTCTAATCGCCTTTGTTGCTTGCAAAAGAAAAGAGAAATCCGGTAAAGTAGAAGAAACACGTACTAGCGGTACTCTGAAGATTTTGATCGATGAAAGCGTAAGCCCCATTGTTCAGGAGCAGATAGATATCTTTAGTCTGGATTATCCTAAAGCAAAGTTTGAAACTACAGTTAAGCCTGAAGAAAAAATTACACCTGCATTTTTAAATGATAGCGTTCGTGTGATTGTAATGCCACGCCTTTTAACTAAAGCAGAAGAAAAATATTATACGCAAAGAGGAATCAGAATAAACTCAACCCGTTTTGCTGTTGATGGAATTGCATTAATTACCAATAAAGACAATATTGATAGCACGATTACCGTTAAAGAAGTTATCGATATATTACAAGGGAAAAACTCAGGAAAGAAATTGGTTTTTGATAACGCTTATTCAAGTACCTTCCAATATCTTAAGCAATTGGCAAATATCAGTCAGTTCCCAGCTCAAGGTGTTTATTCTAAAAATTCGAGTTCAGAAGTTATTAAATTTATAGCAGAAGATAAAAATTTTATTGGTATTTTGGGCGTAGATTGGGTTTCTGACAGAAATACAAAACTAGTTGAATACCTCTCGAAGGTTAAAATGCTAGGCGTAAAAAACTTGAAAGGTAAAGTTGGCGATGATAAATTTTATCTTCCAACTCAAGATAATTTAATCAATGGAGTCTATCCGTTCTTAAGAAACGTAAATATTATTGATTGCGAAGGTAGAGACGGTTTAGGCACAGGATTTGCAACATGGTTAAGGAGTCAGCGAGGGCAATTGATTGTACTTAAATCTGGACTAGGTCCACACAAGTTGATGCCAAGGCAAATTAACCTGACAAAAGAGTAATAAATAACAAATTATAAATTGAACCACGAAGTAATCTAAAAGACACTTCATTTTAATTAAAAAAAAACAGAATATCCGATGAAAATTTCAAAGAAAGCAATAACCTTAAATGTAGGTTTGGTGTTGATGGGTTCTGCAGTTTTTGCTCAAAATTTAAATGACGCGAAAAAAGCCATTGACGCTGAACAGTATCAAAAAGCATCATCAATGCTTAAATCATTGGTAAGCTCACAAGCTTCAAATGGCGATAATTTTTATAATCTTGGTTTGGTTTATTTAAAAACGGGTTATATCGATTCAGCTCGTGCTGTGTTCACCCGCGGTATAGCTGCTGATGCTAAAAATAATCTTAACTTAATTGGTTTAGGTGAGGCTGATATGTTGTCTAACAATCCAACTTCAGCAAAAACTAATTTCGATAAGGCTATCGAGATGGATAAAAAGAATTACAAAACTTATCTGGAAATCGGTAAGGCATATTTAGCTCAAGATAAACCAAGTGATGATGTTTCGAAACCAGATTTCACGAACGCTTTAGCTAATATTAATAAAGCTGATGAGTTAGATTCTAAAGATAAAGACGCAGAAGTGTTTTTAGCTTTAGGAGATGCTTATGCATTACAGAAAAAAAATTCTGAAGCATTAGGCCCATATATGCGTGTAAATGATGTTGATCCAAACAATCGCAGGGCAAAAACGCAAATTGGTAAAATGTACAAAGAATCTAGAGCTTTTGCTGAAGGTGAAAAAGAGTTGCTAGACGTAATTGCTGCTGATGCAAACTACGGTCCGGCTTATCGTGAGCTAGGCGAGCTTTATTTACAATGGAGTAGTTTTGGTACCGACCAGGCAAAAGCGAAAAAAGCAATTGAGAACTATAAAAAATATATGGATTTGACTGACAAGTCATTAGAATCTCAATTACGCTACGCTCAATTTTTATTCTACGCTAAAGATTATCCAAGCTTAGAGCAAGTAGCATCAAGTATTCAGGCGCCTGCAAATGATCCAAAAAATGCAGTAGTGTCTAGAATGAAAGGCTGGGCTGCTTATGAAAATAAAAATTATCCGGTAGCGCTATCAAGCATGAACGAGTTCTTTGCTAAAGAAAAAGATCCAAATAGAATTATTGCACTAGATTATTTATATTTAGGTAAAGCGCAATTAAAATCAGGACAAGATAGTTTAGCTTTAACCAATATAACTAAAGCTGTAGAAAAAGATTCAACTAATACTGATGCTTTAGCAGAGGTTGCTAAAACCTTCTTTGACGCTAAAAAATATGCTCAGTCTGCAAAAATCTACGATAAAGTAATTGCAGCAAATCCAAATGCAAAAGGTGTTTTATACAGTTACTTTTATGATGGATTAGCTTATTACTTTGATTATGCAACACAGTATTCAGCTAAGAAAAATCCTTCGAAAGATCTTTTGGTGAAAGCAGATTCTGCTATCGCAAAGGTAGCTCAGCTTGCTCCGGAAACTACAGATGCCTATCTTTACAGAGCTCGTGTAAACAGCTTGCTTGACGATGAGAAAGCACCAAAGGGTTTGATGGTTCCTCACTTCGAAACTTTTATTGAAAAAGTAACAGCAAAACCTGAATTGGTAACACCAAATGCTAAAAAGTTATCTGAAGCATATGATAATTTAGGTGGATATTATTTCAATACTGATAAGGCAAAGGCTAAAGAATATTTTGATAAAAGTGTAGCAGTTTATCCAACCGGAACTTTCGCTGCAGCTAAATTAAAAGAATTATCAGCGCCAGCTCCAAAAGGAAAAGGTAAATAGTGATCACAGTTAAATAATTTAGAAAAGGCAGAGTTTGGTTACTCTGCCTTTTTCTTTTACTTTTGCATCAGAAAATTAAAATTATGCAAGCGCAAAGTACCTCAATAGATTTTTTACCAATAATATTTCAAGTAATTGTTGCCTTAGGTTTTGTAGTAACCACTTTGGTTGCAACACACTTTTTAGGACCAAAACGTAAAACAAGTGATAAGCTTGAGGTTTTTGAAGCTGGTGTTAAAAGTGTTGGTAATGCCCGTCAGCCATTTTCAATTAAATATTTCGTTGTAGCCATTCTTTTTGTGCTATTTGATATCGAAGTTATCTTCATGTATCCATGGGCTGTTAACTTTAGAGCGCTCAAAATGGATGGAATGATTGAAATGTTCATTTTTATGGGAACATTGTTGCTAGGTTTCATTTATGTAATCAAGAAAAAAGTTTTAGATTGGAACTAAAAGCGTAGCGTGTACCACTTACACTTAGTTAAGCTGTTTTATTTATTTAGAAAGGTTCTAAATCGAGTTAAGCTAGTTTAATTGCCTTTAAAATATTGTAAATTTGTTGCTCATTCTGCAAAGGGATGAGCATTTTTTGTTTATAAACATGAGTGAAATTAATATAGTTGATGCGCCTCCAGGAACAGAAGGGCCTGGGTACTTTGCCACTTCGTTGGATAAGGTGATAGGTTTGGCTCGTTCAAATTCATTATGGCCGCTACCATTTGCAACATCTTGTTGTGGAATTGAGTTTATGGCAACCATGGGTTCTCATTACGATTTAGGTCGATTTGGTGCGGAGCGCTTAAGTTTTTCTCCGCGTCAGGCTGATGTTTTAATGGTTATGGGTACCATCGCTAAAAAGATGGCTCCTGTTTTAAAGCAGGTTTATATTCAAATGGCAGAGCCGCGTTGGGTAATGGCTGTTGGAGCTTGTGCAAGTAGTGGTGGTATTTTCGATACTTACTCTGTATTACAAGGTATTGATGAAGTTATTCCGGTTGATGTTTATGTTCCGGGTTGCCCGCCAAGACCAGAAGCTATTTTAGATGGTTTTCAACGCATTCAGGATTTAGTGAAGAACGAATCTGGCAGAAGAAGAAACTCTAATTATTACAAAGAACTTTTAGGTCAATACGGCATTAAATAATGGAAGAAACGACACTAAATAACAACATCCACGTTAAGCTTACTGAAAAGTTTGGCGAAAAAGTTACCGCCGTTTCTGAGCCTTATGGTTTATTAACGTTTGTGACTTACAAAGATGTTATCATCAATGTGCTTTCACATCTTAAAGAAGAATTAAAATTCAATTTCCTTACTGATATTACGGCGGTTCATTATCCTGGTAAAGACCATGGTATTGCTGTGGTTTACCATTTACATAATATGGTAGAAAAGGTTAGGGTTCGAATTAAAGTATTTATTTCAGAGCAAAATCCAACGATTCCGACTGCAACAACTGTTTGGAAAGGTGCTAACTGGATGGAGCGTGAAACCTATGATTTGTTTGGGGTTAAATTTGAAGGTCACCCTGATTTACGCCGTATCTTAAATATGGATGATTTAGGCGTTCACCCAATGTTGAAGCAATATCCATTGGAAGACCCAAATAGAGTAGATAAAAAAGACGAATTTTTTGGAAGGTAATTTATATGAATCATAACCATCCGGTATTTACAGATAACGACCCGCAAAGTGAGCTGGTAACCTTAAACTTAGGTCCAACACACCCTGCAACCCACGGCGTTTTCCAAAACGTTTTGCAATTAGATGGCGAGCGTATTGTAAGCGGCGTTTCTACAATTGGGTATATTCATCGTGCTTTCGAAAAGATTGCCGAGCACCGCCCATTTTATCAAATTACACCTTTAACCGATCGCTTAAATTATTGTTCGTCGCCAATCAATAACATGGGCTGGCACATGACGGTTGAAAAGTTATTGAACATCCAGATGCCAAAACGTGTAGATTATCTTCGCGTAATCATCATGGAGCTTTCCCGTATTGCCGATCATATCATTTGTAATACGATCATTGGTCAGGACACTGGAGCAACAACAACTTTCCTTTACCTGTTCCAATTTCGTGAGCACATCTACGAAATTTTTGAAGAAGTTTGCGGCGCCCGTTTAACCACTAACATTGGCCGTATTGGTGGGTTTGAGAGAGATTTTAACGAAATCGCATTTGCAAAAATTAATAAATTCTTAAAAGAGTTCCCGGTTGCATTAAAGGAGTTTGAAAACCTTTTAACCCGTAACCGTATCTTTATTGATAGAACGGCTGGCGTTGCTGAGGTTACTCAGGAAACTGCTTTGGAATACAGCTGGACTGGTCCGCTTTTACGTGCTACAGGTGTAGACTATGATGTTCGCGTGAGTGATCCGTATTCTTCTTATCAGGATTTCGATTTTGAAGTTCCGGTTGGTACAAGTGGCGATATTTACGACAGATATTTAGTGCGTAATGAAGAAATGTGGCAAAGTGTTCGCATTATCGAGCAAGCGCTTGTAAAATTGAAAACTGAGGAAAAAGGTATCTTCCATGCTGATGTTCCTGAATTTTATCTTCCTCCGAAACAAGAGGTTTACAACAACATGGAGGCATTAATCTATCACTTTAAAATTGTGATGGGTGAGATTGATGCACCAAAAGCAGAGGTTTATCACGCTGTAGAAGGTGGAAATGGTGAGCTGGGTTTCTATTTAATTAATGATGGCGGCCGTACACCATATCGTTTACACTTCCGCAGACCAAGTTTTATAAATTACCAAATGTTTGCACCAATGAGCGAAGGCATGTTATTGTCTGATGCCATTATCAACATGAGTAGTATGAATATTATTGCAGGAGAATTAGATGCTTAAAGTAGAAGAACAAACACCTGTACAGTTTTCATCAGAATTGCTTGCTAAATTTGATGAAGTTAAAAGCCGTTATCCTGAAGGGAAACATAAATCAGCTTTATTACCATTATTACATCTGGTACAAGCGGAGTTTCTTTGGGTGCCTACATCTGCAATGGATCAGGTTGCTGAATATTTAAACATTCAGCCGATTGAAGTTTACGAAGTAGCAACATTTTATACCATGTACTTTTTAAAACCACAAGGTAAATATGCTTTGGAGGTTTGTCGTACTGGCCCTTGCTGCCTGGTAGGTGCAGAAAAAATATTAGACCACTTGGAGAATAAGTTAGGTGTTAAAGAAGGCGAAGTTACGGCAGATGGTTTATTCAGCTTTAGAGGAGTTGAATGTTTAGCGGCATGTGGCTTCGGTCCGGTGTTGCAAATTAGCCCGGAATATACTTTTTATGAAAACCTGACTACCGAAAGTGTAGATAAACTGATTGAAGATTTAAAAAATAAATAACCCCCCGGCCCCCTGAAGGGGGAGTTTGATAACGAGGGGAAAAACCCCCTTTAGGGGATTTAGGGGTATAAAAAATGAGTCGCAAATTATTACTTGAGCATATAAACGTACCAGGCATCAATACACTTGAGGTCTATCGCCAAAAAGGTGGGTACCGTGCCGTGGAAAAAGCCCTTAAAACTTTAACACCTGAAGAGATTGTTGAAGAAGTTAAGAAATCAGGCTTACGCGGTCGTGGTGGTGCGGGTTTCCCTACCGGGATGAAATGGAGCTTTTTGGCAAAACCAGAAGGAGTTGCACGCTATTTAGTTTGCAACGCTGATGAGTCGGAGCCAGGAACTTTCAAAGACCGTTACTTGATGACCTACATTCCTCATGCTTTAATTGAGGGAATGATTGTTTCAAGTTTTGCCTTGGGCGCAAAGGTTTCCTACATCTACGTTCGTGGAGAAATGATGCCTCAAATCCGCATTCTGGAAAAAGCAATTGCTGAAGCGAAAGCTGCCGGATGGTTAGGTAAAAATATTTTAGGAACAGGTTACGATTTAGAATTATATGTTCAGCCGGGCGGTGGTGCCTATATTTGTGGTGAAGAAACCGCTTTGTTAGAATCACTTGAAGGTAAAAGAGGTAATCCAAGAATTAAACCACCATTTCCAGCTATTGCAGGTTTATATGGTTGCCCAACGGTAGTAAATAACGTAGAGTCGATTGCTGCAGTGGTGCCAATTATTAATGATGGTGGCGATGAATATGCAAAAATTGGTATTGGTAGAAGTACAGGTACAAAATTAATATCAGCATCGGGTAATTTAGTAAAACCAGGTGTTTATGAAATTGAGTTAGGCTTACCAGTTGAGGAATTTATCTATTCTGATGAATACTGCGGTGGTATTGCGAATGGCAAAAAGTTGAAAGCAACGGTTGCAGGTGGTTCATCTGTTCCGGTTTTGCCCGCTAATTTAACTTTGAAGTTAGCCAATGGCGAACCTCGCTTAATGAGTTACGAATCATTATCTGAAGGTGGTTTTGCTACCGGAACCATGATGGGCTCTGGTGGTTTTATTGCTTTTGATGAAGACCAGTGTATTGTTCGTAATACCTGGAATTTCTCTCGCTTTTATCATCACGAGAGTTGCGGACAATGTTCGCCATGCCGTGAAGGTACCGGATGGATGGAAAAAGTATTGCACAAAATTGAGCATGGTCATGGTTCAATGGATGATGTAGATTTGCTTTGGGATATTCAACGTAAAATTGAAGGGAATACCATTTGTCCATTAGGCGATGCTGCAGCATGGCCGGTTGCAAGTGCAATTCGCCATTTTAGAGATGAATTTGAATGGCACATTAAAGAGCCAGTTAATAGTCAACAACAAAATTATGGTTTAGCAAATTACGCTACACCGATAGAAAAAGCTCCGGTAACGGAGGAAAAATAGTTTAACAAACCATGGTCTGTGAGGACACATCCCGTGGGAATGCAAATTGGTTCGTGAACATACCAACCAGGGTGAGAATTTAAACACCACGTCATTGTGAGGAACGAAGCAGTCCTAATGCAATAGATGAATTAAGAAAATTAGATTGCTTCGTGCCTCGCAATGACGGCAAAAAGCATAAAAAATAAGATTATCATTAACCATGAGTGAAAAAGTTAAGGTTACGATAGACGGAATAACAGTAGAGGTTGATAATGGAACCACTATCCTAAATGCTGCACGGCAAATTGGTGGTGACATCGTTCCGCCAGCTATGTGCTATTATTCTAAGTTAGAAGGCAGTGGTGGTAAATGCCGTACCTGTATTGTTAAAGTAACGAAAGGTTCGGAAAAAGACCCACGCCCGATGCCAAAATTGGTTGCATCTTGCCGTACAACTGTAATGGATGGAATGGAAGTGTTGAACATTACTTCGCCAGAAGTTTTGGAAGCACGTGCGGGTGTAGTGGAAATTCTATTAATTAATCACCCATTGGATTGCCCAGTTTGCGACCAGGCTGGTGAATGCGATTTGCAGAACTTAGGTTATGAGCATGGTTTGCAAAAAACTCGTTATGAGTTTGAGCGCCGTACTTTCGAACGTATAGATATTGGTGATAAAATTCAGTTGCACATGAATCGTTGTATTCTGTGTTACCGTTGTGTTTTTACCGCCGACCAGATTACAAACAAACGTGTTCATGGTATTTTAAACCGTGGCGACCACTCCGAAATTTCTACCTATATCCAACAAGCTGTCGATAACGATTTCTCCGGAAATGTGATTGATGTTTGCCCGGTTGGTGCTTTAACGGATAAAACTTTCCGTTTCAAAAATCGTGTTTGGTTTACCAAGCCAGTTGATGCACATCGCAATTGCGACCACGAAAAATGCAATGGTAAAGTAACGCTTTGGTATAAAGGAGAAGATGTTTTACGTGTTACTGCTCGTAAAGACCAGTTTGGTGAAGTAGAAGAATTTATCTGTAACACTTGTCGTTTTGATAAAAAAGCGACTTCAGATTGGGTAATCGAACAGCCAACCCACATTGATGATACATCTGTTATCGCGTCTAACCATTACGAAACGTTAAAACCTTTGCATGTGATTCAGCCTAATCAGGCTTTACAGGCTGCAAATGAAATTGAGTTACATAAAACAGTTAAATACTAATGGATACAGGTTTTATCATAGAAAAATTTATTCTGGTAGCGGTAATTTTCGGTATCAGTTTGGTAATTGCCATGTATTCTACCTATGCTGAGCGTAAGGTAGCAGCTTATCTTCAAGACCGTTTAGGTCCGGATAGAGCTGGTCCTTTTGGTATTTTACAACCACTTGCCGATGGCGTCAAAATGTTCATGAAAGAGGAGATTATTCCTAGCACATCAAACAAATGGTTATTTATTGTCGGACCCGGCTTGGCTTTACTTTGTGCTTGTATTGGTACGGCAGTTATTCCCTGGGGAAGCCCGATGGAAATTGGCGGTAAAATTGTTCCGCTTCAGGTTGCTGATATCAACGTTGGTGTACTCTACATCTTTGGTGTAGTTTCGTTAGGTGTTTATGGCGTAATGATTGGTGGCTGGGCATCGAATAATAAATATTCATTATTGAGTGCTATCCGTGCTGCTTCGCAAAATATCAGTTATGAAATTGCAATGGGTTTGTCTATCATCGCTTTGCTTTTAATGACCAATACTTTAAGCTTAAAAGAAATTGTAGACCAGCAACATGGGTGGAGATGGAACGTATTGTATCAGCCATTAGGATTTTTAATTTTTATGGTTTGTTCTTTTGCCGAAACTAATAGAGCACCATTCGATTTACCTGAGTGTGAAACCGAGTTAATCGGAGGTTACCATACAGAATATTCTTCAATGAAGTTAGGCTTTTACCTTTTCGCTGAGTATATCAATATGTTTGTTTCATCAGCAGTAATGGCAACATTATATTTTGGTGGTTACAATTACCCGGGTATGGATTATATGGCAACATTGCTTGGCCCGACCTGGGCGCCTCTTTTTGGTGTTGGAGTATTTTTTGTGAAAATCGTTTTCTTTATCTTTTTCTTCATGTGGGTACGTTGGACAATCCCTCGTTTCCGTTACGACCAATTGATGAATTTGGGTTGGAAAGGTTTAATACCTTTGGCTATTGCCAACATTATAATAACTGGAATTGTGATTGCGATTATTGAGAAGTTTTAATTATGGAATCATTAAGTAATAAGAAAAAAGTACTGGAACAAAAGCCTTTGAGCTTTATGGAACGCATGTATCTACCTGCTATTGCAAAAGGTATGGGCATTACCATCAGCCACTTATTCAAAAAAGAGGCTACAGTAAGATATCCGGAAGTAGAACGTGAATTTTCTGCAAACTTTAGAGGGATGCACTCACTTAAACGTGATGAGAACGGAAAGGAACGTTGTACAGCTTGCGGTTTGTGTGCTTTATCTTGCCCTGCTGAAGCAATTACCATGATTGCAGCAGAACGTAAGCCGGAAGAAAAACATCTATATCGTGAAGAAAAATATGCAGCAACTTACGAGATTAATATGCTGCGTTGCATTTTCTGCGGATTATGTGAAGAAGCTTGTCCGAAAGAGGCAATTTATTTAGATGGACCAATTGTACCGGCAGATTATCTACGTAAGGATTTCATTTACGGAAAAGATAAATTGGTTGAGGCTCCATTGGAAATGAAAAAATAAGATAACCAATCCGCCTCCCGATTAATCGGGACCTAAGCGATGACAATAAAAATGAGATTGCTTCGAGCTTCGCAATGTTGAACGAAGAAACAAATAAACAAATAACAAATTAATGAGTACACAAGTATTCTATTTCGTAGCCACATTAAGTATCATCTTTTCGCTAATGGTGATTTTTGCAAAAAATCCAATCCACAGCGTTTTGTACTTAATCCTTACCTTTTTCACATTTACGGTACATTACGTATTATTGAATGCGCAGTTTTTAGCGGTTGTAAACTTCATTGTTTACATGGGAGCCATTATGGTATTATTCTTATTCGTACTGATGCTCCTCAATTTAAACAAGGAAACCGAACCAGTAAAATCACCCCTAATTAAGATTGTTGGTGTGATTGCCGGATGTTGTTTAGTGGTAACTTTAGTAGGTTCTTTCAAAGCGGCAAGCATTAACAGTCCTTTGATTTTAAAAAACCCAGGATTGGGTTTAGTTGAAAACTTAGGTAAGGAGCTTTTTGGCCCATTCTTATTACCATTCGAATTATCATCTCTATTACTATTGGCAGCAATGGTTGGAGCCGTTTTATTATCTAAAAGAGATGAGGTAGAAGCATAATGGAAAATTTAACTACACAAATGGCAGGCGTTCCGCTAAATCACTACATCTATTTATGTGCAATTATTTTCACAATTGGTGTAATTGGCGTGTTAACCCGTAGAAATGCAATCGTAATTTTTATGTCGGTTGAGTTGATGTTAAATGCAGTTAACTTGTTACTGACAGCTTTCTCAGTACATAGCAACGACCCATCCGGACAGGTTTTCGTATTCTTTATTATGGCCCTTGCTGCCGCTGAAGTTGCAGTTGGTTTGGCGATTATCGTAATGGTTTACAGAAATACGAAGTCGATAGATATTAATGTTTTAAATCGCCTTAAGTGGTAAATATATAGTAAGAATGACAATAGAACAATTGATTTGGTTAGTTCCTTTACTTCCTTTTTTAGGGTTTGTAATTAACGGACTGGGCAGAAAATCTTTATCTAAAGGACTTGTTGGCATCATTGGAAGTGGCGTAATCTTAGCTTCTTTCATCATCAGCGTAGTTATTTTCTTTAGTTTACAAGGCGATACACAAAAATCTCACGAAGTATTTTTATTCGATTGGATTAGCGCAGGAACATTGCATATTCCTCTTTCATTTTTGGTTGACCCATTAAGTTCAATCATGCTTTTGATTATAACTGGAATAGGTTTCTTAATCCATTTATATTCTACCAGCTACATGCATGATGATGAGGGCTTCGGGAAATTTTTCTCCTACCTTAACCTGTTTGTGTTCTTCATGCTATTATTAGTATTGGGTTCAAACTATATCGTGATGTTTATCGGTTGGGAGGGTGTAGGTTTATGCTCATACCTTTTAATCGGTTTCTGGTACACAAACAGTGCTTATGCTTCAGCAGCTAAAAAAGCATTTGTAATGAACCGTATTGGAGATTTAGGCTTTTTATTAGGGGTGTTCCTAATCTTTACTACTTTCGGCAGTGTAGAATTTGCAAAAGTTTTCCCTCAGGCGGCGAATATGTTGCCTGGTAACAATATCTTGTTTTTAATTACAGTGCTCTTGTTTATTGGTGCTTGTGGTAAATCAGCTCAGTTGCCATTATTTACCTGGTTGCCTGATGCGATGGCTGGTCCAACACCAGTTTCTGCATTAATCCACGCAGCAACGATGGTAACTGCAGGTATTTATATGATTGCCCGGTCAAGTGTGTTGTTCGATTTAGCACCGCTTACACAAAATATCATTGCCATTGTTGGTATTACTACCGCTTTAGTAGCAGCAATAATCGCTTTAACGCAAACTGATATTAAAAAGGTATTGGCTTATTCAACGGTATCTCAACTAGGATATATGTTCTTAGGCTTGGGCGTTGGTGCCTACACAGGTTCATTCTTCCATGTGTTAACGCATGCATTCTTTAAAGCCTTATTATTTTTGGGTGCTGGTTCGGTTATTCATGCGATGCACCATGAACAAGATATGCGCCACATGGGTGGATTAAGGAAAAAACTTCCGGTTACATTCTTAACCATGATGATTGGAACCATCGCGATTGCAGGTTTACCGCCTTTTTCAGGTTTCTTCTCGAAAGATGAAATTTTAGCAAATGCATACCAGGCAAGTCCAATTCTTTGGGGTGTAGGTGTGTTAACGGCATTCTTAACTTCGTTTTATATGTTCAGAATGATGTTCCTTACTTTTGCAGGAAAATACAGAGGTACACATCACGAAGAAAGCCATGTCCATGAATCGCCAAAAGCGATGACGATTCCATTAATCATATTGGCAATTTTGGCTGCTATTGGTGGGGCCATCAACATTCCTCACGTTTTCGGTGGAAATGAATGGCTGGCTCACTGGTTAAGTGGTGCAGGTGTTGCACAACATGAATTAGAATTAAGTCATTCAACGGAAT